>CAMURM010000008.1 GCA_947097535.1 uncultured Selenomonas sp. | reverse complement strand
AGGTCAGGCAGACGATGCCGTGTTCCACAGTCGCGCGGCGAATCTTGAAGCCGTCGCGAGCCGAGCCCTTCCCCTGCGTCAGCGTGTTGACGACCATCTGGATCTTGCCCGTCTTGATCATCTGGATGATGTCCGTGCTGCGCTCATGCACCTTGCCCACGACGTCCGAATCGATGCCCACAGATTGTATCGCGCGCGCCGTCCCTTCCGTCGCGGCAATCTGGAAGCCCAGCTCTGAGAACGCCTTTGCAAGCTGCTTGAGCTCGCCTTTATCCTTGTCCGCGACGGTGAAGAGGATGCGCCCGTTCTTCGGCATGTTCATGCCAGCGCCCGCAATCGCCTTGTAAAGCGCCCGCGCGTAGTGGTAGTCGATACCCATGACCTCGCCCGTGGACTTCATTTCAGGGCCGAGAGAGATGTCGACGTCCTGCATTTTCGCGAAGGAGAACACAGGAGCCTTGACGGCGACGTAGGGCTTGGGCGGCACAAGACCCGAGAAGTAACCCATCTCTTCGAGGGACTGCCCCATCGCCACGCGCGTCGCCAAATTGACCATCTTGATGTCCGTGACCTTGCTCAGGAAGGGTACGGTACGGCTCGAGCGCGGATTGACCTCAATGACATAGACCTCGTCGTTGACGACGACGTATTGGATATTGAGAAGCCCCTTGACGTGCAGGTTCAAGGCAAGCCGCTTCGTATAGTCGATGATCGTGTAGAGCACGCGCGCGGGAAGCGTCTGCGGCGGATAGACGGCTATGCTGTCGCCCGAATGAACGCCGGCGCGCTCGATGTGCTCCATGATGCCGGGAATGACGACCGTCACGCCGTCGCATATCCCGTCGACTTCGACCTCCGTGCCCTGCATGTAGCGGTCGACGAGCACGGGATGGTCGGGTGTGACCTTGACCGCGCGGTTCAGGTAATCGCGCAGCTCTTCTTCCTTATAGACGATTTCCATGGCTCTGCCGCCGAGGACGTAGGAGGGACGCACCATGACGGGATAGCCGATGGCGGCGGCGCCTTCGACGGCAGCCTCCACATCGGTGACGCTGATCCCCTTGGGGCACGGAATATTCGTCTGACGAAGCACTTCTTCGAAGCGCTCGCGGTCTTCCGCACGATCGATATCGTCTACGGATGTACCGAAGATATGGACGCCTGCCTTCTGCAGCGAGGACGCCAGATTGATGGCGGTCTGCCCGCCGAATTGCACGATGACGCCTTCCGGCTGCTCCTTGTCGACGATATTCAGAACATCTTCAACGGTAAGCGGCTCGAAATAAAGCCTGTCGGAGATGTCGAAGTCCGTGCTGACGGTCTCGGGGTTGTTGTTGATGATGATGGCCTCGTAGCCCATCTCGCGCAGCGCCCAGACGGAGTGGACGGAGCAGTAGTCAAATTCGACGCCCTGCCCGATGCGGATGGGGCCGGAGCCGAGGACGATGATCTTCCTCTTCGCCGCTTCCGTCTGCACCTCATCTTCCTGCGCGCTGAACGTGGAATAGTAGTACGGCGTCATGGCTTCAAATTCCGCGGCGCATGTATCCACCATCTTGTAGCACGGCAGAAGCTTCATCGCCTTGCGCATCGTGCGGATCTCATCCATCGTCTTGCCCGAAAGCTCGGCGATGGAGGCATCGGAAAGTCCGAGGCGCTTCGCTTCGATCAGATGCCTGGGCGTGATTTCCTCCTGCATGAGGCGGATTTCCACATCGGCGATGCGCTTGATCTTGCGCAGGAACCAACGGTCGATCTTCGTGATGTCGTAGATTTCATCGACGTCGGCAATCCCCCTGCGGAAGGCCTCGGCAATCGCGAAGATGCGCTCGTCGTTGATCTTCGCCAGCGACTTCTTGAGTTTCTCATCGCTCCAATCGTCCATCTCCGGCATGTGCAGGCGCTTGACGCCGATTTCCAGCGAGCGGACTGCCTTGAGGATGGCGCCTTCGAAGCTGCGGTCGATGGACATGACCTCGCCCGTCGCCTTCATCTGCGTGCCGAGCGTATGGTCGGCAAAGATGAACTTATCGAAGGGCCAGCGCGGGAATTTGACGACACAGTAGTCAATGGAAGGCTCGAAGCATGCCTTCGTCTTCTGCGTCACGGCGTTCGTGATCTCATCGAGCGAATAGCCGATGGCGATCTTCGCAGAAACCTTCGCGATGGGATAGCCCGTCGCCTTCGAGGCGAGCGCCGAGGAGCGACTGACGCGCGGATTGACCTCGATGACATAGTAGCGGTTGCTGTTCGGGTCGAGTGCGTACTGCGCGTTGCAGCCGCCCTCGATGTTGAGCTCGCGGATGATGCGCAACGAGGCGCTGCGAAGCATTTGATAGTCGTGGTCGGAAAGCGTCTGCGAGGGCGCGACGACGATGCTGTCGCCCGTATGGACGCCGACGGGATCGAAGTTTTCCATATTGCAGACCGTGATGCAGTTGTCGTTGCCGTCGCGCATGACCTCGTACTCGATTTCCTTCCAGCCCGCGACGCTGCGCTCGATGAGCACCTGCCCGATCATGCTGTACTTGAGCCCCTTGATGACGGTTTCGATGAGCTCCTCTTCGGTTTCGGCAATGCCGCCGCCCGTGCCGCCCATCGTGTAGGCGGGACGCACGATCAGAGGATAGCCGATCTCGTTGGCAAAGCCGACGGCGGACTCCACATCATCGACGATCGTGCTCTCAGGAATCGGCTCTCCGAGCTTCTGCATCGTTTCCTTGAAAAGCTCACGGTCTTCCGCCTTTTTGATGGCTTCCAGACTCGTTCCCAGAAGCTCGACATGATACTTTTCCAAGATACCCTTTTCCGAGAGCTTGACGGCGAGGTTCAGACCCGCCTGTCCGCCGAGCGTGGCAAGGAGGCCGTCGGGCATCTCCTTGGCGATGATCTCTTCCAGAAATTCCACGGTCAGAGGCTCGATGTAGACGCGGTCGGCGATGTGCGTATCCGTCATGATCGTCGCCGGATTGCTGTTGACGAGGACGACTTCGAGGCCTTCCTCCTTCAGGGAGCGACAGGCCTGCGAGCCGGCATAGTCAAATTCTGCCGCCTGCCCGATGATGATCGGCCCCGAGCCAATGACCATGACCTTTTTCAAATACTCTTTCTTTGGCATGGTTACTCTTCCTCCTTAAGCATCGACCGGAACTGTTCGAACAGATAGCGATTGTCCGTAGGTCCCGGCGACGCTTCGGGGTGGTACTGCACGGTGAAGATGGGAAGCTCTCTATGGCGCAGCCCCTCCACCGTGTCATCGTTTACGGCGCGATGCGTGATATCGAGGGGCAAGCCCTGCAAGGATGCTTCCTCGACGGCGAAGCCGTGATTTTGCGATGAGATGTGCACGCGGTTCATTGCCAGATTCTTGACCGGCTGATTGGAGCCTCGATGACCGAACTTCAGCTTATATGTGTTGGCGCCCATGGCGAGCGCGAAGAGCTGATGCCCGAGGCAGATACCGAAGATAGGCTTTTTGCCGATGAGCTTTTTGACCTCGGCGATGATCTCGGGGACATCCTGCGGATCGCCCGGGCCGTTGGACAGGAAGATGCCAGCGGGATTCATCGCTAAGATCTCGTCTGCCGTCGTATGCGCCGGCACGACCGTGAGCGAAAAGCCAAACTCGTGCAGGGAGCGCAGGATGTTCTGCTTTATGCCGAAGTCCATGACGACGACGTGCGGTGCATCCGCCGCTTCCATCGCATACGTTTCCTTCGTCGTCACCGTCGCCACGACATCCTTTTGAAGTGGCTGAGCAAGAAGACGGTCGACCTCTTCCTGCGGCGTACCCTCGGGTACGATGATGCCCTTCATCGTGCCGGCGGAACGGATGTGGCGCGTCACGGCGCGCGTATCTACACCGTAGAGGCACGGCACACCCTGCTCGCGCAGGAAGTCCGCGAGATTCCCCTCCGACTGCCAGTTGCTGCCAACATCGCAGAGCTCGGCGATGATGAAACCGTTGACGAAGGATTTCCGCGACTCCATGAAGTCCTTCGCCACGCCGTAATTGCCGATCAGCGGGTACGTCAAGGTCACGATCTGGCTGCAGTACGACGGATCGGTCAAGACCTCCTGATAGCCCGTCATGCCCGTGTTGAAGACGACTTCGCCGAAGGCTTTCGCCTCGTCGAGCAATTCGCCGGAAAAGGCACGGCCGTCCTCTAAAATCAATGTTCCCCTCATCCGACATTCTCCCCTTCTGCGCCAAGGACATTCCCGTCGCGCATCACGATGCGCCCATCCACCACCGTCATCACGGCTTTTCCTTTCAGACGGCGTCCGACATAGGGCGAATGTGTGCCGCGCGTATAAAATGCCGCCGCGTCTACGACCCATTCCTGATCGAGATCGATGACCGTAATATCCGCCGGCATTCCCACGCCCAGACTGCCTGCATTTAAACGGAAGAGCACCGCGGGCAGGGAAGTCATCTTCGCGATGAGCTCGGGCAGCTCCATCTCGCCCTTGTGGTAGAGCTCCGTCAGGAGCAGCCCCAGCGTCGTCTCAAGGCCGGGGAAGCCGCTCGGCGCATACATGTATTCGCGATCCTTTTCCTCTTCGGCATGCGGCGAGTGGTCGGAAACGATGATGTCGATCGTGCCGTCCTTCAGCGCTTCTCGCATGGCGTCGACATCCTTCTGCCCGCGCAGCGGCGGATTGACTTTCGTCGAGGAATCCAAAGGATCGACACATTCATCGGTCAGTATGAGGTGGTGCGGCGTGACCTCAGCCGTGACCTTCACGCCGCGCCTTTTGCCCTCGCGGACAAGCTCGGCGGAGCGTGCCGAGCTGATATGTGCGACATGGACGGGCGCATCGACGTACTCTGCGAGCAGGATGTCGCGCGCCACAGCGATATCCTCCGCCACGGTCGGTCTGCCCTTCATGCCGAGCATGGCGCTCCGATGACCTTCATTCATGACACCTTCTTCGATGAGGGAAAGGTCTTCATCGTGGTCGATGATGATCTTATCGAATTTCTTCAGGTAATCCATGCCGTTCATCATGACCTTGGAAGATTTCACATAGTGACCGTCATCGGAAAAAGCTACGGCACCGGCAAGGCTCATATCGCCTACTTCCGCGAGCTCTTCGCCGCGCTGCCCCTTCGTCAGCGCACCGATGATCTCGATGTGAACGATGCCGACCTCCTCGGCGCGCGCCTGCAGGCTGCGCACCAGAGCGGCGGTATCGACGACGGGGCTTGTGTTTGGCATCGTGGCGACCGTCGTAAAGCCGCCCGCCGCAGCTGCCTGCGAGCCTGACAGGAAGTCCTCTTTCGCCTCCTGCCCCGGCTCGCGCAGATGCGTGTGCATGTCGATGAGCCCCGGCACGAGCACTCTGCCGCTGACGTCGATGATTGCCGCGCCTTCCTCCGCGATCCCCTTAGCGACCTTTCGCACGACGCCGTCCTCGACGAGGATATCCGCCTCTTCATCCACACCGTTCTGCGGGTCGATGACGCGACCGCCCTTGAATAACTGTTTCATCTTGCTCCTCCCATCAAAGTCAGTGCCAAAAGCGCCATGCGAACGGCGACGCCGTTCTGCACCTGCTCCTGTATGGCAGAATTGCGGCTGTAGGCTACGCGCGGCGAGATTTCCAGCCCCTTGTTCATCGGTCCCGGATGCAACACGAGCACATCCTCCTTCGCGAGCTTCAGGCGCTCTTCGTTCAAGCCGAATATGCGCGCGTATTCGCGCATGGACGGAAAGAGCCCTGCCTTCTGCCTTTCGAGCTGTATGCGCAGCACATTGATGACATCGGCATCGCGAATGGCGTCCTCCGTACACTCATGCACGAAGATTCCCGGCTCCTCCTTGAGGAAGCGCGGCAGCAGCGTCTGAGGTCCCGCCAGATGCACCTCCATGCCCATCTTCCGCATGCCCCAGATATCGGAGCGCGCCACGCGGCTGTGCAGAATATCGCCGATGATGGCGACCTTGAGCCCCTGCAGCGTGCCCTTGTGCTGCAAAATCGTGAACAGATCCAAAAGCCCCTGCGACGGATGGGCATGCGCGCCGTCGCCCGCGTTGATGATCACGGGAGAAACGACCTGCGTCGCATAGGCCGCCGCACCTTCCGCTTTGTGGCGCATGACGATGGCATCGACGCCCATCGCCTCGACGGTCAAAAGCGTATCGCGCAGGCTCTCCCCCTTGACGATGCTGCTCGTCCCCGCCGTGATGTTGACGACATCGGCGCCGAGATACTTGCCCGCAAGCTCGAAGGAAGACCGCGTCCTCGTGCTCGGCTCGTAGAACAGCGTGACGATGGATTTGCCCCGCAGCGTCGGAAGCTTCTTGATATCCCTGTGGATCACATTCTTCATGCCCCTGGCAGAATCGAGGACGAGCTGGATTTCTTCCGGCGAGAAATCCTCCAGCCCCAAGATGTTTTTGCCACATAACGAAACAGGATTCTTGTTCAAGCGACTCACTCCCTACATGCTTGTCAAAACCAAGAAAAAAAGCTCCCTTATGCAAGGCATAAGAAAGCTTCTGTGCATGGCAACGATGCGGCGCAGCGCGCTACACCCTTACGGCTCCCTTTATCAGCCTCACAGGACTAATTTCAAAGGACATCTCTATGTACTTTATCTGTCTCGAATCTTACCACATGTCTTCAGCGCTGTCAATGAAAACCAGTCAGACGTTGAAGGTCGCAAACAGCTTCTTCATATAGTTCCAGCCCTTCTGCACCGTGCGGACAACGAACTCCATCTGCTGCGGGTTGCGCACGACGTACTGCAGGAGGCGGCGCCTCTGCTGTCGATAAGTGGAATCGACCGTGCGCAGGAACTCTTCCATCTCCTTCTCGACGGAGACTTCCGGCAGATGCGACTCGTGAATCTCATGCCGACGTCCCGTCATGAGCACGGAATCGCCGAAGAACGGAATGTACGTCTTGAGCTTGAAGCGCTTCTCGATCTGTTCAGCAAGCGATTCCGAAGCGGACGGCTCGCCGTGGACGATGAAGACGCGCGCAGGATCGGGCTCCTGGATCGGCGACAGCCAATCGAGGATTTGATTCATGTCGGCGTGCGCGGAAAAGCCTTCGAGCATCTGGATGTTCGCCTTGACCACGATTTCCTCGCCCATGACCTTGACGCGCTTCACACCGTCGATGAGGCGGCGCCCCAGGCTTCCTTCCGCCTGATAGCCGACGAAGAGGATCGTCGATTCCGGTCGCCAGAGGTTGTGCTTGAGGTGATGGAGGATGCGTCCGGCGTCCGCCATGCCGCTCGCCGAAATGATGACGGCGGAGCTTTCCTGAGAATTGAGCGCCCGCGATTCCTCCGCCGTTTCGCAGATGCGAAGGTGCGGCATCTGCGGCAGACCGCCGCCGTGCTTGGCGAAAAGCTCGATCGTCGTCTCGTCGAACTCCTGCATGTTTTCCATGAAGACGCGCGTCGCGGCGATCGCCATGGGGCTGTCAAGGATGATGGGCACGTCTTCCATGCGCCCTTCCTTCCAGAGCTTATAGAAATAATAGAGCAGCGTCTGCGTGCGCCCAACGGCAAAGGCGGGAATGATGAGATTGCCGCCGCGCTCCATCGTGTCCTGCACGGCTTCTAAAAGCGTCGTTTCCTTGTCGTAGAACTGGTGCAGGCGATCGCCGTAAGTCGATTCCAGCAGCAGATAGTCTGCGCCCTCGATGATCGTCGGATCCTTTATGATGGGCTGATCGGGCTGTCCCAGATCGCCGGAAAATACGAGCTTCGTCTTCTCGCCGTTTTCCTCCACGTACATCTCCACGATGGCAGAGCCGATGATATGCCCGGCATCGCGGAAGCGCACCTCGATATTCTTTTCGACGCGGAAGAGCTCGTTGTAGGGTTTCGGCACGAAGTGCTTCAGCGATGCCTCCGCATCCGCCATCGCGTAGAGCGGCTGAATCAAAGTATCGCCGCTTCTCTGCATCTTGCGGTTCAGAACCTCAGAATCATGCTCCTGGATATGCGCGGAATCCGGCAGCATGATCTGCGCCAGTTCACAAGTCACCTTCGTCGCATATACCGAGCCCTTGAAGCCTTCTTTATAGAGCTTCGGCACAAGGCCGCAGTGGTCGATATGCGCATGCGTCAGAACCACGCAGTCAAGCTCTGCGGGATTGAAAGAGAACTCCTTGTAATTCAGCTCCCGTATGCGGCGGCCGCCTTGGAACATGCCGCAGTCCACCAGGATTTTCCTCTCCTCGCTCTCCAACAAATAGCAAGAGCCGGTGACGGTATGGGCGGCGCCCAAAAAGGTCAATTTCACTTCGTTTCACTCCTCTTCCTTAAAGTCCTTGCCAATGGCGATACTCCTTCGCCAGGAGTCCGAAAGGCGCGAGCAGTCTTGCGGCTATCTGCCGCGTCATTTCTTCTATGCTTTTGGGCTTGTTGTAAAACACCAGCATGGGCGGCACGATATGAACGGCGGGCAGGAGCGCGAGCTCGTGCATGTTGCGCAGATGTATGGGGCTCAAAGGCGACTCGCGCACGGCGAGAACAAGCGGGCGCTTTTCCTTGAGCATCACATCGGCAGAGCGCAGCAGGAGATTGTCCGCATAGCCGCTATGGATGCCGGCAAGCGTTTTCATCGAGCACGGCACGATGAGCATGCCGGAAGAGCGATAGGAGCCGCTGGCAGGACCCGCGCCGATTGCCTCGATATCGAAGACAGTATCGGCGAGCTCGGCGACATCGGACGCGTCCATCGCCAATTCATGCCGGAGCGTGAGCTCGGCGCCGCGCGTCATGATCAAGGCGGAAGAAAAATGCTCCGCAGCACGGATGAGCTTCAGGCACTCGACGAGGAGCGGCAAGCCGCTCGCGCCTGTCGCTCCCACAATGATTTCTTTCTTTTCCATGGGCATATTTATTTCCTCGTTACGGCAGCCGACAAGAATCCTTCTTCCCCTTCTCTGCCCTGCAGAAAGCGGTACTTGCTATTTTCGGTCAAACTTACAGCAAGCTCACGAATACGAATCCGTGTGCAGGTATTCGCGCTCGACGACCTGACCGTTGGCACTGTAAATGCGATAGACCGATGGCCGATTGCTGGAGCCAACCGTTTCGAGGGAGATATGCTTCCCCTGCAGATCGGCCTGCGTGCCGAGCACCTGCACCGTGACCTTCGTGCCATCGGCGCTTGCCAGGAGATAGACGTTATGCGGCAGCGGATTCATGAAACGAAAATCGATCAGATTGTCCGCAACGGTCGCATCAAGTCCCGGCGGACAATACGAAGACGGGATGAAATGCGAAAAGCGCTCCGTCGGATTGAGCCCCGCCAAAAGAATCGCATTGTAAAGCGTGGAGCTGACCTGGCAGACGCCGCCTCCTATGCCGGGCACCGACTTCCCGTTGATCAGCACGGCGGCATATTGGTAGCCGGCGTTCGCCGTGCGCGTTCCCACGATGTCGTTGAAGGAGAAGCTCGCACCGCTGCGAACGAGAACGCCGTTGAGCTGCTGCGCCGCCAAAGCGATATTATCGCCGCGCGCGCCGTAACGATAGTATGTCGTATAGCTCGCAAGCACAGCGTTGACGCTCGCGACATCCTCCGTGCGGACGAAGGGCGGGTTTTCCGCAATCGGCAGCTCGATGATCGTAGACTGCATTTTCTTGAGCGGCTCGTCGATCGCATGCAGGGCAGCGGTCAAATCAAGCCGCTGCCCGGACTTGCCCGGAATGTGGCGAACGGCGCCCGTGCCGTCGATCTCGCATGCCGCATTCGTCGGCTGCACCAGAACATCGATCGCTATCTTGTCGAGCTTCGCTTGCAGAAGCGCTTCATCATAGCTCGCACTAAACGTGATATTGCAGCCATAAAGAGCATTCTTGATCTGCGTCACCGCCTGCTGAAGAGGCGTCCCTTCGCGCCCCGCGTTGTATGCCTGCTGCGCAGCTGCGGCAGCCGCAGGCTGCATATTCACCTCCTGCGGCTGGATCTTCCATACCTTGCCGTTGCTTCGTAAAGATATGGTCTGTGCGGCGAGCTTCTTTTGTCCAAGCTGCGTGAAATAGCGCTCCACCTCCTTTTGCGTCAGCCCGAAAAGGGAGCGCCCTTCACTCTGAACGCCGTAGAGAATGCGCCCGCGACAGAAAGAATGGTATGCCGCGGCGCCGCCTGCAAGCATCATAAAGGTGACGATCAAAGATACTGCAAGAATGAAATTTACTTTAGAAAAGCGCATCGACCGTTTTTCTCCTTCGATTACGATTGCAATGTTAGGGAAACACGGATAAATTCAGCCGCCGATCTTCACACATCCGGGCGACTTCATTTTATCCGTACTGTCTTGGAATCTACATCTATGTATCATTCGGTATTCATTCCATTATTCCTGCTCACGAAATGCGCGAAGTGCAGGCAATCTTTATCCCTGTAAATCAATCAAACAAAACATCACCGTATCTATTGACAAAATTCCACGCTGATGGTATCATTCTTTTGTTCCCGTATCATGTGCCGAAGTGGCGGAATTGGCAGACGCACTTGACTCAAAATCAAGCGTAGTTACCCTACGTGCCGGTTCGAGTCCGGCCTTCGGCACCATAGAGATTTCAAGATTTCCAAGCATATCGCGCGGAAGTCTTTTTCTTTTGCTTACCACGGAAAGGCAGAATCGCTCCCATGAAAAACCGTCGCTTCCTGTTTCTCACGCTCGGGCTCATCGGCATGTCGGACTTTCTCTTCCACCCTGCAGTAAAAGTGCCCGCCGCGCCGAAGGAGCTTTTCTCCATCGTCCTCGACCACGAGCCGCTGCGTCCGGAGCAGGCAAGAGATGCCGGCGCCGATCTCTACCTGTCCGGGCACACGCATGCGGGACAATTCTGGCTCATCGGTCTTTTCACCCGTCGCCTTTTTGCGCTCGACCGCGGTTCTAGGATGTTCGGGCAGATGACCGCCGTCGTCACCAACGGCTTCGGCTGCTGGGGCGCTCCTTTCCGCCTCGGTGCGCGTGCCGAAGTCGTACTCCTGCATCTCGTGGAGGCAACAAAAGCGAAAACCAGTTCCTGGAGTCTGCCGCGCTGCTATTGAAATTCTGGCCAAATCGGAAATTTCTCCATAAATAAAAACTTTTTTCCTATAAACAATGGACGAATGGGGGAAGTTCATGTATAATAACATCGTATAATAGATGATGTAAAGGGGTTGGGAAGAATCATGGACTCCGTTTCGGAATGGCTCGATGAATTCTGTGAGAAAAGAGAACTTTCTGCGGCTTTCTTGAAAAAAATCGTCGATACAGAAGAATCTGAAGAGGGCATCCTCTCGCTCTTCCAGTACATGGGAGATGTCTTTTCCTTGCATCGCATCATGATCTTCGAATGCAAGGATGAGCGCTATACGCCTACCTATACTTGGAGCGCCAAGGATACAGAACCTTACAGGCAGCCCGACGAAGAAGCCGTGCACGCTGCCGTCGCCTTGACGAGCGGTCGCTTGCTGAGCGGCAAACACGTCCTTTTCAAAGATACAAAGATCTTTGCTGCAAAACACCCGCTCGCCAGCCGCTGCTTCACCTCGCTCGGTCTCAATGCGCTCTCCGCCGTCCCGCTCTTCAAGGACGGGCAGCCTGTGGGGTTCATCACCTCCGATGTGCCCGACTGGGAAAAAGCGCGCGACGTCACGGCAGCCTTGTACCTCGCCGGGCGCTTTGTCGCGCGCGTCCTTCGCATGCGCGACATCCTGCGCAAGACGGGCGGCGTCGCCGCAGAAATCGACGCTGACGCCGACAAGGGCGTCCTCTCCACCTTCCTGCGAGAGAATCTCTTCGACTTCCCGAACTTCCTTGATTCCATCGAACGCGCTGACCAATACATCTATTTCGGCGACATGCAGACGAACCTCTTCTACATCAACGATAAAATGCTCGATACCTTCGCCTTCAAGAGCAACATCGTCAAGGATTTCCTCACGGAATGGGAAAACCGCATCCGCCGCCCCGACGATCTCGCCACATATAAGGCGGACATCGCCGATATCATCGAGAGCAAGCGCGACATCCATGACTTGCGCTACCGCGTTACAGACCGCACAGGAAACGAGTTCTGGATCCGCTGCTGCGGCATCCTCAAGTGGGATCCGGCACACGAAAAACCGCTGTTCTTCTCGGGCAGCATCGCACGCCTCGCACTCGATTTCGTCGTCGATCCCATCACGGGCTTCGCGCGTGAAAAAGGTGCAGAACTCAAGCTGCAAGAGCTGCAGAAGGAACATTCTTCCCTCTCACTCATCGGCTTTCGCTTGAACAACTTCCGTGAGATCAACGAGCTGCACGGCAGGAATCATTCTGACGCACTCCTCAAGGACATCGCAGCGGGACTCACGAACCGCTTCCACGACAACCTCCTGATCTATCGCCTCGACGGTCTGCGCTTCCTCGCTATCCTCTCCCCGAACATCACGGAAGACCCGAGGACGATCCTCGACTTCATAAGCCTGACGGTGCGCAACCTCTATGCCATCTACGGTCTCGCGGTGCAGACGCCCTCTTCCCTCGCTTTGATGGAAGGCATCCCGAGCGATACGCCATGCAGCGAGATCATCGCCAACATGCTGAGTCTCCTCGACCTCGCTAAGGAAGCGCAGGATGAACCCTACATCCTCTTCTCGCCGCAAAATCTTGAGACGCGCAAAAACCTCAGCCGCTTCCTGCTCGCCATCAACGAGGACGTCGAACACGGCTGCGCCAACTTCCGCACGGTCATCCAGCCGACCGTCGCCGCCGACGGCTTCGGCATCGTCAGCGGCGAGCTGCTCTGCCGCTGGTCGCACGAGGGAACGAACATCTCGCCAGGCATCTTCATCCCCATCTTGGAGCGCAGCCAGCAGATCCGCGCCGTCGGTCGCTGGATCTTCGAGCAGGCTGTCATCCACGTCAAGCGCATACGGCGCACGAATCCAGACTTTTCACTGAGCTTCAACGTCAGCTACTATCAGGTGCTCGACCCCGACTTCCTGCCTTTCATGCGCCAAACGCTTGCACGCCACGATATGGACGGCAGGAATCTCATAGCAGAGCTCACGGAAACGAACTACAATGAAAGTCCCGCAACGCTGCAGGCCTTCATCGAAGCGTGCCGCGATCTCGACATCCGCCTGGCGCTCGACGACTTCGGCACGGGCTATTCCTCGCTGGAGCTTCTCCTCAAGCACCCGTCGGACATCGTGAAGCTCGACCGCAGCCTCATGAAGGAGATGGCGTACTCGAAGAACAGCAGCGATTTCATCTCGAGCATCGTCTACTCGTGTCATAAGTTCGGCAAAAAGGTCTGCGTCGAAGGCGTGGAGACGGAGCAGGAGCTCAAGACCGTCCTCGAAGCAGGCTGCGACTACATCCAGGGCTTCTACTTCCATCGCCCGATGGAGATTCCGGATTTCTTCAATCTATTGGAAGGGACGGCGAAAGAACATGAGTAACAGAAAAGAAAGCCCCCTGCGCATCCTCGTCGAAGTTGACGACTCAGCAGGACGCGGCTATCAAATCAATGTGCAGGACGGCCCGATCCGCAGTATCATCCAGCGCAAGCCGCCCATCCCGGACATCGGCACCGCCATGCGGCTGGCGCATGACATCTTCGATGAGACGAACGAAAAGCGCTACGGCGGCAAGTTACTTGCAGAAAACTGCGTCGGCTTCGACAACGAGGCCGTGCGCGTGAACAGTAAACAGGACGTCAATGCACGGCGCTTCCTGCACGATCTCGAAAAGGGTGATTTCTCGGTGGTTCGTCCGGCTGCCATGGACGCCCAGGCGATTCGTGACGCAAACATCCGGGTAGAGCGCAAGGGCGTCGTCGACGGCAAGGAATCCATCAAGATCAATATCACGAATACCGGTCTCTTCCTCACGCTCTTCACCATCTCGCGCGAGCACGACTCCGAGATGCCGGACGCGAAGGAAATGATCAAAGGCTACTGCAAGCTGCTCGCCTCGCGCGGCTACGGCAAAAGCGCCACAGAAATCAAGGAGGAGCTTGATTCCATGAGCGAAGATGCCGGCACGGCATGGATCGAGCGCACGATGGATATATACAACGTCACGGACGACGATCTCAATTACCTCGCCTACATGTATCTGCGCAAGGATAAGGATTGACGGACGGCGCTATAAAAAGAGGAAGTCTGCGGAACGATCTCCGCAGACTTCCTCTTTTTATAGCAGCGGCTCTGCCGCTTTATCTCTGGTGGAGACGAGGAGAATCGAACTCCTGTCCGAAAGCATTGTTTCATCGGCTTCTCCGAGCGCAGTCTGTGCTTTGCTTTAAGAATCAGGACGCCCGCAGACAGGCTTCCGTCATCCGATTCCGCTGAAGTTTCCCCTTCGAGCCTGCGAAAATCAGCTCTCGGGTATCCCGCAGTTGTCCTCTTATCCGCTCAGGCGGGAGCCAAGCAGACAGAGGCTGGCGTCAAGCCGCCAGAGCGTAGTCTTCGTTTGCTTTTATGTTTAAATAAAAGTTTCACCTTACTGACGGGATGATGACCCCCCGGCTCGCTGCCCATGCACCATCTACCCCCGTCGAAACCTTTACGTCCCCGTTGGCATGCACATGAAGCGC
>CAMURM010000007.1 GCA_947097535.1 uncultured Selenomonas sp. | reverse complement strand
GATAGATACAGCGCATCTGCGCAAATCTGGGCGACTTCATTTTATCAGCGTTTCCTATATTCCTGCAAAAAAGCTGTATCAAAACGCCCTGATCCGCATTCCTGCACCGGAATTCCATGTATTCTACACGGGAAGCATGGAGATTCCTGAAATGTATCAAAGGCGGCTCTCGGATGCATATCTGAAAACGGACGGAGAAATCAATCTGGAATTAAAAGTGAACTTCCACAGTCTCGCTTATGACAAAACGAATGTACTTTTGCAAAAAAGTCAAGCACTCCATGACTACAGCTTCTTCATTGATCGCATAAAAAGAAACATGGCGGATGGTTTGGAGCGAGCACAAGCTATCCGCGAAGCTATGCGATATTGTGAAGCGCATAATATCATGAAAGAATTTCTTCGACAACACGAAGGGGAGGTCCTCGATATGGTGAATTTTGAATGGAATCAAAAAGATTTTGAAGAAGCTATCCTTGAAGAGGGCATGGAGCGCGGACGTGCTGAGGGCATGGAGCGCGGGCGTGCTGAGGGCATGGAGCGTGGGCGTGCTGAGGGCATGGAGCGCGGACGTGCTGAGGGCATGGAACGCGGACGCGAGCAGGGGAAGGTCGACATTGTCCTGGAAATGCTGCGCGACAAGCTGCCGCTTGAAACTATTGCACGTGTGTCGAAGTTCTCTCTTGAACGCGTGCAGGAAATCGGCAGGATGCACAGCTTGCTGTAAGGAAGCACGGATAAATTCAGTCACCCATCTGTGCAAATGTTTCGGCAGATATGCGAGAGAAAATGTTGACGTATTTTGGAGGATTGGCCGATGGTTGATTTAACGTATGCAAAATGGCTGCCGAACCGCTTTGGCGGCTCAGAGAGCAAGTGGACTGTGCAGTACAACTATAAGCTTTACATGGTGAAATTTCCCGATCCCAGGCGTGCGCAAAAACGAACATCGCTGCCATATATCAACAACCATTTCTCTGAATATATCGGCTGCCATATCTTTCAGATCCTGGGGATTCCTGCGCAAAATACCTTTTTGGCACGTGCTACGCCGCCGAACAGCACGAGAGAGAAGCTTGTCGTGGCGTGTGAGGTCTTTTCTCCGAAGGAAGACGGGATCCTCGTTGAGTTCAGTAAATTCTTTTTGCATGAAACAGACACGCAAAAGAGGAATGAGACCATGATGGATGATATCCTGTACATCATTGATACCGATGTGACGATCAAGGACAGGCTGCGTCTGAAAAAATTCTTCTGGGACATGTTTGTGGTAGATGCCTTGATCGGCAATACGGATCGCCATTTGGATAATTGGGGCGTGATAGCGTCGCCCGATGGTGAGATATCTCCCGCTCCCGTATATGATTGCGGTTCAGGTCTTTCGCCTCTGCTATCGGATGAAGAAAAACAAGAACTGCTGGAGGAGGCCTCGGCCTTTAAGAGAGCAGAATATAATATTTGCTCGGTTTATCGGTATCACGGAAAACGAGTCTTCTATCACGAAATTTTCAAAGCGCCCCCGGACGATCTGCATCGATCGATCTTGGAGATCGTTCCAAGAATCCAGCTTTCTGCACCTCGCATCGATGCGCTGATCGATGCCACCGAGGAAATGTCCGATATATCGAAAACCTACATGAAGCAATCCATCGCCATGCGTTTGCATCAGATCTTGCTTCCTGCCTTGAAAAAGGCGCAGGGACGCCAGGTACGTGAGAGCTGAGAAAGCCGTGGCTTCGGCCGCTGAAACGGCCGGAAAGGAGCAGCCGATGAGCAGCATATACAGCTACAACGACTATCTGCGCGATCTCTTGAAGGGCGCGCCCTGCATCCTCGCCTATGATACGGCTGCGGATTATTTGGGGCTTTGGAGCGGCAGCATGAATCCTTTGACCGCAAAGATTTATGTATGCGAGCCCCTGCACATCGAAGGGACGACAGAATACTTGATTCCCTCTTTTGATCTCGTGGAGCATGAAAACCGCCTCGGGCTTCTTTGTACGACGGTCAACCAAACCATCAACGATCTCCTGCGCGCCGAGGGTGACAACCAAGTCATACAGGAAAGTTTGGCCGATATATACTTCTCTCACGGCGAATCCTTTGATTCATTACAGATCGAAGAGGCGCTTCTGCCACGTTTTGAGAAGTACAAGGTATGGGCAATGGAATATTATGATGAGACTTGAACAATATGGAAAAGATTATGCTGTGCTGAGATGAATTACAAAGAGGAGAAAGGCATGCTCAAAAGAAAGGATGTTTTCTAAATTTTAGGGCAAATCCCCTATTGTGGAAGAAGGGTGCGCTTGCTACAATATAAGGAGAATGTAATGATGTTTACAGGGAAGACAAAGAATCTCGCGGTCATCGGCTCGCCGATCGAGCATTCGCTTTCACCGGCGATGCAGAATGCCGCGCTTTGTGCGGCTGGGTTGGACTTTGCCTACGTCGCGCTGCCCGTTTCGCCGGAGGCGCTCGGCGATGCTGTACGCGGTCTGCGAGCTCTGGGCTTTCGCGGCTTCAATGTGACGATTCCGCACAAGGCGGCGATTTTGCCGCTTTTGGACGAAGTGTCCGAGGCGGCGCGCGCCATCGGCGCCGTCAATACGGTCGTGCAGGAGGCGGGCCGGCTCAAGGGCTTCAACACCGATGTCGAGGGCTTCCTCGATGCGCTCGAAGCGCGTGATTTTTCACCGCAGGGAAAGGCTGTCGTGCTCCTCGGTGCGGGCGGTGCGGCGCGCGCTGCGATCTACGGGCTGCTGCAGGCGGGTGCGGTGAGCGTCACGCTCGGCGTGCGAAACTGCGAGAAGGCGCGCCCTTTAGTGCAGGAGTTTGGGCAGTACGGCGAGGTTCGCGTTTTCGATTGGCACGAGAAGGCGTTCGCCGCAGCCGTCGAGGAAGCGGCGCTCGTCGTCAATACGACGCCGCTCGGCATGGCGCCGCAGACGAAGGCGATGCCTCCCGTGCCGTGGGAAGCGGTGCGCGCACGGACGTTTTTCTACGACATCATCTATACGCCGCAGCAGACGGAGTTCTTGGCGCGCGCAGCAGCGCTCGGCTGCCCGACGCTCAACGGCGAGGCGATGCTCGTGGGGCAGGGGGCGGCGGCGTTCACCCTATGGACGGGCGTGAAGCCCGATTTCGCCGTGATGATGAGTGCCTTGCGCGCGGCGCTCGCAGAAAGAGAGAAGTAAGTCATAAAAGCAAGACAAATGAATTAAGGAAACGAAAGTCAGCACGAAAGCCGAAGCAAGATGTTTCAACAGGAAGTCTTTTGGAGGCTCTATGATGCAAAGGTATGCAGAGGATTCGTATCAGATGCTGCTCAATCGCCTGGTGCAGAGCGTGCGCGGAAAAGGCGCGGATCATGCTTTGCTCACGCCGGGCGATCCGGGGCGCGTGCCCGTCGTGGAGTTCATCGATCGCATGATCGCGGAGGCTCTGGGACTGCGGGCGAGCGACATCCATATCGAGCCATATCGGGACGCTGTCCGCATCCGTTACCGTGTTGATGGAAGTTTATTGGAAACGCATGGATTGCTCCCGCGGGAGGTTCATGCGTTTTTGCTTGCGCGCCTGAAGGTCATGGCGCATCTTGAGAGCGTGGAGCGCCGCACAGCGCAGGATGGGCGCATTTCCTACAAGGCGCCTGGGGGCGGCGCCGTCGATCTCAGGCTGGCGACCTTGCCGCTTCTGGCGGGAGAAAAGGCGGTGCTTCGCATTCTGAACCGCTCGCATGAGCTCCTTGCCATAGAGAATCTCGGCTTTTCTGCGCGCAACGAGGCGCTTTTTCGCCGCTTCTGCCACATGCCCGGCGGCATGGTTCTGATCGCAGGGCCGGTGAATTCGGGCAAGACGACGACGCTCTATGCGGCGCTGTCCGAGATCAATACGCCCGCGCACAACATCGTGACGATCGAGGATCCGCCCGAATACCGCATCGAGGGCATCAATCAGATACAGGTGAATAAAAAGACGGGTATGACGTATGCCGCGGGGCTTCGCGCCATGCTGCGCTCGGATATCGATGAGATCGTGCTCGGCGAGATTCGTGACGCGGAAACGGCGGCGATGGCGGTGCGCGCGGCCTTGACGGGTCATTTGCTCTTTTCCACGCTCCATACGAAGGAGGCGGTCGGCGCCGTCGTGCGCCTGCTCGACATGGGGGTGGAGCCGTACCTCCTTGCGGCAGCGCTCGCGGGCATCGTCGCCCAGCGCCTCGTGCGCCGCCTCTGCCCGCACTGCCGCGCACTGTCAGAAGAGGCGCTGCCTGCGTGGACGGAGTGCGGGCAGGCGGGCAGCGTGCAGCTTTGGCGGCCCGTGGGCTGTGCGGCCTGCAGCGGCACGGGATTCTTGGGGCGTTTGGCGCTGCACGAGCTGCTCGTCTTCGATGTGCCCCTGCAGCAAGCGGTTTTGCAGCGCGCGGGGCTCGCTGAGCTGCGCGCGCTCGCCAGCCGGCAGGGCATGAAGACGCTGCGCGAGGACGGCGTCGAAAAGGCGCGGCAGGGCTTGACGACGCTCGCAGAGGTGGCGCGCGTGCTCTATGGCGCGGATGGTGCGCCGGAGCTTGGGGCAGTCGATATGGCAGAGCCGTGTACCGTGGGGGCGGCGGCAAGCGGCGGAGGACGGTCGTATGGCAGCGTCTAGGCTCCTGCGCATCCTCGCCGCTGGCTTTGCGCGCGGGGCGTCGGACGTGCATCTCGCGGTGAATCAGCGCCCGTTTTTGCGGCTCGACGGCGAGATGATGCCGCTTTCGGAGGCGCCTTTGACGGAGGCGGAGATGGCGGAGGCCCTTTCGCACGTCTTGACGGAGGAGGAGCGCGTGCGCCTGCGCCAGGAGGGGAGTTTGGATTTTTCCCTCACACTCGAAGAGAGGCGTTGCCGCGCGCATGCGTACCGCATGAATGGCTCCCGGGCGCTCGCACTGCGACTCCTGCCGCGCGAGGTGCCGCCCCTTGCAAGCCTCGGCGCGCCCGCCGTGCTCTCTTCACTCCTTGCGGCGCGCGACGGGCTGATCCTCGTCGGCGGGCGCACGGGCTCGGGCAAGTCGACGACGCTCGCCGCGTTTTTGGAGGAGATGAACGCGAGGCGCGCCGCGCACATCGTCACGCTCGAAGATCCCGTCGAGTACACGTTTTTGCCGAAGCGCTGCTTCATCAGTCAGCGGGCGCTCGGCAGGGATTTTCCGTCGTTTCCGGCAGGGCTGCGGGACGCTTTGCGCGAGGACCCCGACGTGATCTTCGTCGGCGAGATGCGCGAGCCGCAGACGGTGCGCATCGCCCTGCAGGCGGCGGAAGCGGGCGCGCTCGTGCTCGCGACCTTGCATACGAAGGACGCGGCGGAGGCGGTGCTTCGCATCGAAGGAATGTTCCCCGGCGAGGAGCAGCAGCTGCGCAGCCAGCTCGCGCTCGTGCTGCGCGCCGTCTTCTCGCAGCGCCTCCTGCGGGCAGCGGCGGGCGGGCGCGTGCTCGCCGCCGAAGCGCTCGTCGCCGTGCCCGCCGTGCGCAGCCTCATCCGCACGGGCAAGGTCGCACAGCTCCGGGGCGCCATCCTCGCGGGTGCGGCAGCGGGCATGCAGACGATGGCACAGTCCGTCGAGGCGCTGTTCGGCGCACGAAAGATTACGCGCGAGGTCAGGGATAAGGCTCTCGCCGACTGCGGCGGCGTTCTCGCGGAGGGGCAGCCGCTCTAGGCAAGTCGCGAATCTCGGGCGAAGGGGGTGGCAGCGTGGCGTCTTTTTCCTATACGGCGCGGACGGCGGCGGGCGAGCTGCGGCGCGGCGAGGTCGAAGCCGCTTCGCGTGCGGAGGCGGCGCGGCGCATACAGGCGCACGGGCTCTTCGCGCTGGCGCTGCGGCGAAAGCGTCAGCTGCACCTCGCTTTTCGGCGCGCGGCGGATCGCAAATACTGCATGTTCTTTTGCCGCGAGCTGGCGCTGATGCTGGCGGCGGGGCTGGCGGCGAGCGAGAGCCTGCAGCTTCTCGCGGCGGGTGCTTCGCCGAAGAGGCGTGCGATGCTTTCGGATATGGCGCAGCGCATGGCGCAGGGCTCGACGCTTGCCGCGGCGATGGCGCGCCACGCCGAGGTCTTTTCCCCGACGGTCGCTGCCCTCATCCGGGCGGGCGAGGCGGGCGGCAGTCTGGAGCCGATTTTGAAGCGCCTTGCCGACAAGGAGGAGCGTAGCTGGCGCGTGCGCGAGAAGCTGCAGACGGCGCTTCTTTATCCGTCGCTGCTCGCGCTCGCGGCGCTCGTCGCCATGTCGTTCATCCTGCTCTTCGTGCTGCCGAGCTTCGTGCACATGCTCGACGGGCTCGCCGTGGAGCTGCCGCTGCCGACGCGCTTCGTGCTGTGGCTCGGCGGCGCCTTCGAGGCGCACGGCATCGCGCTTTTTGCGGCGCTGCTCTTTCTGCCTCTTGTGCTCGCCCTGCTCTATCGCGAGAGGCGGCTGCGCTTCTTCGCTGACCGCCTCTTGCTGCGCCTGCCGCTTTTCGGCAGACTGCGCCTCGCCTTGGAGCTCATGACGCTCTTCGAGGCGCTGGCCGTCCTCATGGAGAGCGGCAGTGCGCTCCACGAGGCGCTGGCCATCTCGGAAGGCGTGCTGCAGAACAGCTTCCTCGCCGCCATGTTTTCGCGCGTGAAGCGCGAGGTCGAGCGCGGCAGTACGCTCTCTGCGGCACTCGCGGCGAGCGGCACTTTGCCGCCGCTCGTCCTGGAGCTTCTGCGCACGGGAGAGCATACGGGGGAGCTGGCGGCTATGCTTGAAAAAGCGGCGGCTTTCTGCCGCTTTGCGGGCGAGATGCGCGCCGAGCGCATGGAGGCTATGCTGGAACCGCTGCTCGTGCTCTCTCTGGGGGCGGTCGTCTCGCTGATCGTCCTTTCGGTCGCACTGCCGCTTTTGGAAATGATCGGTTCGTATGGCTATTGATGGGAGGGAAATTTTATGTGTGGGAATCTGTGGCGGGAGAAAATGCCCGAAGGTCATGGCGGGGGCGGACGGAAAAGGCGCGGCGCCTTGGGGGAAGACGGCTTCACACTGTTGGAAATGCTCCTCGTCATCTGCATCATCGGCGTGCTCGCCGCCGTCGCCGTGCCGAAGTTCTCGCAGTCCATGGCACTTGCGAACACGTCGAAGATTCAGGCGGATCTCAGCACGCTCAACACGGCGGTGGCACTCTATCGCGCGGAAAGGGGCGTCGACCCGAAGAAACTCGATCAGCTTGGCGATTATATCGTCGACATCAAGTCCTTGAAGCCGCCTTCAGGAAAATATTTCCTGCGCAACGAAACGGGCGCGAAGCAGGCGGGCACGAGCTACGAGCTGAAGGAGGTCGATGGCGAGGTGCAGGCGACGCTTGATTCGCATCCGCTGAATGCGTTCGGCAGGGTGGAGCAACAGGAAAAAGCGGGCGGCTGACGATGGCGGGCTTCCAACGTCTCAAGCCGCTTCCCGTGCCGCTGGAGGCGCTCTTTGCCTCGGGGCTTCTCGGCGCAACGGCTTTTTTGTGGCACACGCACGGCTTCGGCTGGGAGTTTTTCCGGCAGAGCATCTTCTTTGCCTTCCTCTGGCGCATCGCTCTGCTCGATGTCCGCCACGGTCTGGTCTTTGACCGCCTCGTCCTGCCGTTCGCCGTGCTGGGCATTTCCTTCGCCGCGCTTTTCGACGCTATGCCGCCCGCGAGCTGCCTGCTCGCGGCTTTTCTCGCGGGCGGCTTCCTCTATTTGCTGCGCGTCGTTTCGGGCGGCGGCATGGGCGGCGGTGATGTGAAACTCGCCTTCGCGCTGGGGCTATGGCTCGGCGTGGAGGGCGTCGTGGTCGCGCTCTTTCTCGCCTTTTTGAGCGGCGGCATCGTCGCTTCCTGCCTGCTTCTTTTGGGAAGGCAGCGGGACGCGCGCATCGCCTTCGCGCCGTTCCTTGCCTTCGGCGCTCTGGGCGCACTGCTGTTTGCCGACGAATTGCTCGCTTTTTACGGAGGGCTTTGGCGATGAAAGAGGAAGGCTTCACGCTGTTGGAAATGCTCACGGTCTGCTGCATTCTGGCGCTCGTTGCCGCCCTCTCCCTGCCCGTCCTGCGCGTGACGGAGCGGCGGCGTTTGGAGAGCGAGGCGGCGCTTCTGGCGAGCGATTTCCGCTATCTGCAGGAAGTCTCGCGCACGGTCGATGAGGAGGGCGGCTGGCAGGAGCGCCCGAAGCTCGTCGTGGAAGCGCACGGCTATTATTTCGTCCTGCCAGGTACGCCGGGCAAGCAGCTTGTGCATGCGTTTCCCCCCGATGTCTATGCCGTGCCGAGCGCGATGAGCGCGCAGCGGGCGGCGATCTATTACTTCCATTCGTCGGGGGATCCGGGCGGCGTGAGCGCCCTGGGGCACACTGTCGAGCTGCAGTCGCCGCACTACTCGCTCGATGTCATCATCGATGAGGCGGGGCGCGTGCGCACGGAAGGCAGGCATCTATGATGAAGCGGCGAAGTTTGGGCGAAGGCGGCTGTCTGACGGCGGAGGCGGCAATGCTTGCGTTCTTGCTCCTCGTGGCCGTCGTGGCACTCGCGGCTTTGGATCGTTCTGCAGAGATGTTGGAGCGCAGCGAGGCGGAAACGAGCGCGCTCTTCCTCGCGGAAGGCGAGCTGGCTCTGATGGAGAGTCAGCTGCGCAGCCGTGGCGCCGGGGCTTTGAGCGGCACACTGCATGAGGTGGAGGAAAACGGCAGGACGTTTACGTTGGCGCCTGCTTCAAACCCTGTGGTAGATTCTCTCTGGAATCTGAGCGTGCGCGTGCGATGGCAGGAGAAGGGGAAGGAAGAGGAGCTTTCCCTTGAGAGGGTGGTGCATCTTGGCGGCCGACCGTAAGGCTTTGACGCTTTGGCGGAAAACGTGCGGGGGGAATCGGACAGCTGCCCTTGCCGATGAGGACGGCTCCCTACTGTTGGAGCTTCTGGCGAGCCTGCCCGTCTACCTCATGCTGCTCATCAGCCTTTTCGCGATCTGGCTCCTCTTCCTGCGCAGCGGCATCGTGCTCATGAGCGATTGGGAGCTGCAGCAGGAGATGCGGCTGACACTCTCGCGCATGGCGCAGGATGCGGGTACGGCGACGCATGTCGAGACGCCTGATTTACATGAGCTTCATATCGAGAAGTACATCAAGGGCGAGAAATGCACGGTCGACTATGTGCTGCGCGAAGGAAAAGCCAGCCAGCCGCCCTACATCAGCAAGAAGGTGTCGGGCGGCCCCTATGGCTATTCCTCGCCGCAGCCCATGACGGGCGGCAGGAATGTCTTCGGCAGCCTCGCCGTCGTCGATTTTCAGTGTGATATAGATAGAGACGGGCTGCTTCACTTGCGTTTGGACGCGGAGAATCGGCGCACGAAGAAGCGCGTGACCTTTTCCACCGCCGTCTGCACGTCGCGGGAAGAGCATTGAAGAGGGGGGGCGTCGCTATGGCAAGGCTCGATGAAAGCGGCATGGCGTCTGCCGTGGCGCTCGCCGCCGTCTCGCTGCTGCTCATCGGCGCGGCGGCTCTGCTGCAGCTCTCGGGGCACAATCGCCTCGCCGCGCGCGAGGCGGTGCAGACGGCGCGCCTGTTGGAAGCCTCGCGAAGCGCCGTGCAGCGTGCGGCGGCTCAGCTCGAACGGGATGAAGACTTGCAGCGGCGCCTGCAGCATGCGGAGAAGGAACTGCTGATTCTTGCCGACTGTATGCCGGGAAATGACGTATGCTATCGTGTGAAAGGCAGCTATATTCCCGCGCGCGAGGTAAAAGAGAACGCGGGAGAAGAGCCGGCATATCGACTGGAGGCAGAGAGCTGGCAACCGTCGGAAGAAAAGAGCAGCTTGCAGGAGACGGCAGAACCGTCCGGCAGGTGCGCGCATGCGGCGGCAATCTACATTTACAGGGAAGGGCGGCTGCTCTTTCTTCGTTGGGAGAAGTGAGGGGAGGTGCGGTCTTTGCAAGAGGCGTTGGAAAAGATCTGCGCGCCGCTGCGCGAGTCCTGGACGCTGGCAGTGGGAATCGCGCCGGAAGAGCGAGTCCTTCATCTCGTATGTCTGGAAAGAGCGGCGGCATCGTGGCGCCTGGCGGAGACGCTGCAGCTTCCTCTGCCGCAGGCGGCAGAGGAAGCTTCGTTTTGGCAGGAGGCGGCGGGCGCCGTCAAGCTCGCACTCGCCAAGCGCGGCTGGGAAAAGGCGCGCATCGCCGTCTCCCTGCCCGAAGAGCAGGTCTTCTTCTATCGCAAGGAATTTCCGCCTTTGTCGGACAAGGAACTGAAGGAGGCCGTGCGCTGGGATTTGCTCGCGAGCCTGCCTGCCGCCGAGGCGGAAGATGCCTATAGCATGGACTTCCAGAGGCTCGATGGGAGGGAGGTCTTGCTGGTGGCTCTGCCGCGCGGGAAGGCGCAGGAGATTCACCGTGCCTTCGACGAGGCGGGGCTGTGTTTTGCCTCGCTCGCTTTTCTGCCGACGGCTGTGTTGCCGACGGAGGCGGCAGCGGACGAGTGGCAGGAAGAGGCAGTAACGGACGCGGTGCAGGAAGATGCAGCAGCGTTTGCTGCAGATGGCATGTCTTTTGCGAGGGGGATTGCGCCAGAGGACAGAGAGAGCCGCGCCCTTTGGGCGGCGCAGGGGCTTCTTGCTTCGTCTGCTAAGCAGATCGAGCTTTTGCCGCAGACAATGCGCCCCTCGACCTGGGCGCGCGGCAGGCTGCTTGCCGTCTTTGCCGCCGTGTGCTTCCTGTGCATGGCGTCCGTCTACTCGTGGAACGCCTGGCAGCTCCATGTGCTGCAGGAAGAGGAGCAGGCGATCGCGCAGGAGATGCTGCTTCTTTCTGCCGAAAGGCAGCGCATGGAGCTTGCGTCGCAGGAGGCCGGGCGTGCCGCTGCGAAGGAGCGGCAGCTCGCTTCCCTGTCGAAGGGCGCGCTGCCCTGCCGCAGCCTGCTCGTGCACTTCGGCACACGCACGGTCGAGGGAGCCTGGATTCGCGGGCTGCGCGTCGTCGATAGCCATGCGGTCGAGCTGGAAGGTGCGGCGACGAGCTACGACGCTTTGGCGAATTTCGTCCGCGCACTGGAAGAGGACAAGGCGTTCTTCACGGCGAGTCCGCTGCTGAAAAAGTCGGAGCGAAGGCAGGAAGGCGCGGGCAGGGCGCTCATTTATTTCTGGCTGGAACTGAAGATTTAGGGAGTCACAAATAAATGAAGTCCCCCGGATGGGTGAAGATGGGGGGCTGAGTTTAGCTGCTTCCCGAAGGAGAATGCGATGCCATCGAGGTTGCTTTTATTCGTGATTTTTATATCCGCGCTGCTCGGCGCAGCCTTCTTCCAGCTTTGCTATGTGCCGCAGCGTGCGGAGATCGCAAGGCTCGAAGAAGCGGTGGCGCAGGAGCGTGAGGCGCTCGTCGCCGTGCAGAACTTCATGAACGCGCAGGGCGGCACGGCGCAAAGCGAAGCGCTTGCCGCACGCAGCGCCGCTCTCGCGAAGCGCTTGCCGAAAACGCTGGGGCAGGGCGACTTCCTCGCACTTTTGGAGCGCGAGGCGCAGCATCAGCAGCTGACGCTTGCTGCCGTCGTGCCCGGACAGGCGGAGCAGGCGGGCGGCATCGTTCGCCTGCCGCTCGACGTGGAGCTTGACGGCGATTACTTTCATCTGCTCGCATTTTTGAAAGAACTGGAAAGAAGCGAGCGCTTCGTCCGTGTGGAAAGTGCGGAGATTCAAAGCGATGACGGCAGGCTGCATGTGAAGATGCGGCTTTCGATCTTTGCTGAAGAGGCTTGAAGAGTCCGTGGGAAACATGAACGTCCCCTGTGCAGCGCTTTTGGGGGTTGCACAGGGGACGCTTTCTATTGTAGACTAGGAAAGGTGAAACATTTCAGGGACACGGATAAAGAAGTGCGTCAAGAGTCGGCGCTGCATTTATCCGTGCTTCCGTATATTTTTGAAAGTGGGAAATGATATGGCTGCATTGCGTTTTTTGACGGCGGGCGAGTCGCACGGACCTTCGCTGACTGCCATTTTGGAAGGGATTCCGGCGGGGCTTTCGCTCGATTTGGAAAAGATCAACCGTGATCTGGCGAGGCGTCAGCAGGGCTACGGACGCGGCGGGCGCATGAAGATCGAGACGGATACGGTGAAGATCCTGTCGGGTGTGCGCTTCGGCGAGACGCTCGGTTCGCCGATCACGCTTTGCGTCGAAAACCGCGATTGGCAGAACTGGCACGAGCGCATGGCGGCGTTCGGCGAGCCGCACGGCGAGCGGGTCACGGCGGCGCGCCCCGGTCATGCCGATCTCACGGGCATCAAGAAGTATGACCGCGCGGACATCCGCGACATCTTGGAGCGTGCGAGCGCCAGGGAGACGGCGATGCGCGTCGCCGTCGGCGCCGTCGCAAAGGAGCTTCTGCGCGCGCTCAATATCACGGTTGAGTCCGCCGTGCTCGACATCGGCGGCGTCTGCGTCGATGCGACGAAGCGCGAGACGGGCGCGGCGCACAGGGCGGTGTCGGAGCTCAACTGCTACGACAGCGAGGCGGAGGAGCGCATGAAGGAGCGGATTCGCGCGGCGAAGGAGGCGGGCGATACGCTCGGCGGCATCTTCGAGGTGCGCGTCGGCGGCGCGCCGCTCGGGCTCGGCAGTCACATCCAGTGGGACAGGCGCCTCGACGCGCGCCTCGCCGCCGCCATGATGTCGATCCAGGCGATCAAGGGCGTGGAGATCGGCGCGGGCTTCGGCTACGCAGCGCTCCCCGGCAGCGAGGCGCACGACGAGATGTTCGCGGATGAGCGTAGCCGCGTATATCGCAAAACGAACCGCGCGGGCGGCCTTGAGGGCGGCATGACGAACGGCGAGGACATCGTCGTGCGCGCCGTCATGAAGCCGATTCCGACCTTGATGAAGCCGCTTCATTCCGTCGACGTCGCGACGAAGGCGCCCGTGCTCGCATCGAAGGAGCGCAGCGACGTCTGCGCCGTCGCCGCCGCCTCCGTCGTCGGCGAGGCGATGGCGGCCATCGTGCTCGCCGAGGCGCTCGTCGAGAAGTTCGACAGCGACAATATGCGCGACATGAAGGTCTCGATCGAGGCGTACAAGAAGCGCTGCGAGGAGGCGTGAGATGAAGAACGTCGTATTGATCGGCTTCATGGGCACGGGCAAGACGAGCACGGGACGCATCCTCGCGCAGCGCCTCGGCAGGGCGTTCGTTGACCTCGACGCCAAGATCGAAGAGGAGGCGGGGCGCTCGATCTCCGAGATATTCGCTGCCGAGGGCGAAGCTGCCTTCCGCACTATGGAAAAGGCTATGGTCAGGCGCATGGCGGCGCGGCGCGGGCTCGTGATCTCAACGGGCGGCGGCACGGTCAAGGACGCGGCGAATGTGGCGGAGCTCAAGAAGAACGGCGCGATCGTCTGCCTCACGGCGACGGTCGACGCGGTGCTCGCGCGCACGGCGCATGTGGGCGACCGCCCCGTGCTCGACCGAAAGGACGCGGGTGACCGTCGCCGCGCCGTCGAGGATTTGATGGCGGAGCGCCGCGCACTCTACGAGGTCGCGGACTACAGCGTTGACACGAGCGAGCTTTCGCCGCTGCAGGTGGTCGACGACATCATAGGCTATTTGAAGAGGGAAGGTGTTTTCCGTGCGTGATGTGCATAAGGTACGCGTGGAGCTCGGCGCGGCGAGCTACGATATCTTTCTCGGCAGCAATCTTCAATCCGAGCTCACCGCTTTCGTAAAGGAGCAGCCTTTTTCACACAAGGCGCTCATCGTCTCCGATGAGAACGTGGGGAAGCTCTACGGCGAAAGGACTTTAGAAGCGATGCGCGCGGCGGGGCTCAAGCCCGAGCTTTGCCTCGTGCCGGCAGGCGAGAGCTCGAAGTCGCTCGCCGTCGCCGATGAAATCTTCACGCGCGCCATCGAGCTCGGGCTGGATCGCCGCTCGCCCGTCTTCGCCCTGGGCGGCGGCGTCGTCGGCGACCTCGCGGGCTTCATCGCTGCGACCTACATGCGCGGCGTGCCCTTCGTGCAGCTGCCGACGAGTCTGCTCGCGCAGGTCGACTCAAGCGTGGGCGGCAAGGTCGCCGTCAACCATCGCCTCGGCAAGAACCTCATCGGCGCCTTCTACCAGCCGGCTGCCGTCTTTGCCGACCTCGCCTCGTTCGCCACCCTGCCCGAGCGCGAGATCTGCACGGGGCTCGGCGAGATCGTCAAGTACGGCATCATCTATGACGCCGACTTCTTCTCCTGGCTCGAAAAGCATGCGGCGGAGGCACTCTGGCTTTCTCCAGCAGCGGCGCTCTTCATGGTCGAGCGCTCCTGCGAGATCAAGGCGGCGGTTGTCTCCAAGGATGAGAAGGAAGGCGGTCTGCGCCGCATCCTGAACTACGGGCACACCATCGCCCACGCCATCGAGAAGGAGACGCACTACGCACGCTACAACCACGGCGAAGCCGTCGCCATCGGCTCTCTGGGCGCGGCGTACATCAGCGAGGCGCTCGGCATGATCGACGATGCAGCTGTCCGGCGCCTGAATAATCTGACCGAGCGTCTCGGCCTGCCGCTCCGTGCGCAGGGCTGCACGGTCGACGGCCTCTACGCGGCGATCTTCCACGATAAGAAGACCGTCGACGGCAAGGTCAACTGGGTGCTCATGGAAGCGGTCGGCAAGGTCTGCGTGCGCAGCGATGTGCCAGAAGATGTTGTGCGCGCGGCGATGGCACGCTGCTTGGAAAATTAGAAAACATTTGACTTGAGCGCAATCATTTCTTCCTATTTGATTGACAGATTAGGCGGCAGGGTCTATAATGAAATTGCGTGAGTATCAGGCGCGGTTCTGCAACACACCAAGAAACAGGAGGAATTACTATGGTTGGTAAGGTCAAATGGTTCAGCGCAGAAAAGGGCTATGGTTTCATCGAGAGGGAAGACGGCGATGATGTTTTTGTCCATTTCTCTGCAATCCAGGGCGATGGCTTTAAGACGTTGGCTGAGGGTCAGGGCGTAGAATTCGAGATCGTCGAAGGCGCACGCGGCCCGCAGGCTTCCAATGTCGTGAAGACGGCGTAAGTTGCGCGAAAGCATGTCGTGCTCCCTCAGAGAACGTTGATTGAACCACGCGTTTTCTGAAGTTTGGCAAAGACCGGCTCCGTTTGGAGTCGGTTCTTTTGTTTTCAAACGAGGGG
>CAMURM010000006.1 GCA_947097535.1 uncultured Selenomonas sp. | reverse complement strand
ATACAGCGCATCTGCGCAAATCTGGGCGACTTCATTTTATCAGCGTTTCCTTAATGACCGGAATCGACAGCATGAAGATGCCTCCTTGAACGCCCGTTCAACCTGCCTCGAAGAGAGGCAGCGCTTCCAGAAAAATCAGCTCCTTCCTCTCTGCCGCCTCGCCCTCGGCGAGGACGCACGCTTCGCCGACGATCTTGCCGCCCGCCTTCGCTGCAAGCTCCGTCAACGCCTTCATCGAGCCGCCCGTCGATACGACGTCGTCGAGGAGCAGCACGTTCCTGCCGCGGATGCGCGCTTTATCCACGCCGTCGAGACAGAGCCGCTGCACGCCCTTCGTCGTGATCGAACGGTCTTCGACCCAGATTGCGTCTTCCATGTACGCCTTGACCGACTTGCGCGCGACGATGTAGCGCGACATGCCGAGGCAGCGCGCGAGCTCTGCCGCGAGTGGGATGCCCTTCGTCTCCGCCGTCAGAAGAATTTCCGTCTCCTTCGGCACCTTCTCGGCGAGCGCACGCGCGCAGGCAACGGTGAGATCGACGTCGCCGAGCATGATGAAGCCCGCGATCGCCAACTTGTCCGTCACGTTCAAGATCGGCAGCTCCCGTCGCACGCCTGCCACTTCCAGTGTGTAGAATCGCTCCGTCATCGTCTCCAAGACCTCCATTTTCTGCAAATGCGGCCACGCCGCACGAACGCCAAATCCTGCTTTCATTATAATGGAATTTTCTCGCAAGCGCAAATACTTTCATTGCCCAAGCAATTCCCTCTATGATATAATAAGACCTGCTAAGACATAAACAATACAAAAGGAGCGTGGAATAATGCAGTTGAAAATTCCTTACAGCAAGGGCAAGATGACGATCGAGGTGCCGGACGAGAACTTTCTCGGCGTGCTCGAATCGCACCCCGAAGGCAAGGAACAGCAAGGCACGCAAGCAGAAATCGTCGAGCGCGCACTCGACAACGCCATCGGTAGTCCGAAACTCGAAGAGCTCGCCCGCGGCAAGAAGCGCATGGTCATCATCACGAGCGACCACACGCGCCCCGTCCCGAGCCGCGTGACGATGCCGATCCTCCTTCGCCGCATCCGCGAGGCGAATCCCGAGATCGACATCACAATCCTCATCGCCACGGGCTTCCATCGCGCGACGACGCATGAGGAACTCGTCGACCGCTTCGGCGAAGACATCGTGAAGAACGAAAAGATCGTCATCCACGATTCGCAGGACGACGCGGCGATGGCAGACCTCGGACTCCTGCCGTCGGGCGGCAAGCTCCTCATCAACCGCACGGCGATCGACACCGACCTCCTCATTGCCGAGGGTTTCATCGAGTCGCACTTTTTCGCGGGCTTCTCGGGCGGCCGCAAGGCGATCCTGCCCGGCATCGCTTCCGCCAAGACGGTCATGGCAAACCACTGCAGCAAGTTCATCAAGAGTGACAAGGCGCGCACGGGCATCCTCGACGGCAACCCCATCCATCGCGACATGCTCCACGCGGCGAAGGAAGCGAAGCTCGCCTTCATCCTGAACGTCGTCATCAATGCGGAAAAAGAAGTCATCGCCGCCTTTGCCGGCGACAGCCAGAAAGCGCACGTCACGGGCTGCGACTATGTGCGCACGCTCGCCGAGATCAAGCGCAACCCGTCCGACATCGTCGTATCGACGAACGGCGGCTACCCTCTCGATCAGAACATCTATCAGGCAGTCAAGGGCATGACAGCGGCCGAGGCCAACTGCAACGAGGGCGGCGTCATCATCATGGTCGCAGCCTGCAACGACGGTCACGGCGGTGAGTCCTTCTACAAGACCTTGAAGGCCGCAAAGACGCCGCGCGAACTGCTCGATCAAATCGAAGCGACGCCGCAGGAAGACACGCTGCCCGACCAGTGGGAGATGCAGATCCTCGCACGCATCCTCGACCGCTTCACCGTCATCATGGTCACGGATCTCTGCGATGCGCAGATGATTCGCGACATGCACATGGAGCACGCGCTGACCTTCGACGAAGCGCTGAAGCGCGCCTTCGAGCTCAAGGGCAAGGACGCGAAAGTCACCGTCATCCCCGACGGCGTCTCCGTCATCGTCCGCTGATAGGCAATAAAAAACAAGGCTGCAAAGACAGCCTTGTTTTTTATTGCCTATCAGCCCTCCCAAACCTTCGTTTCCATCGCCCCCATGCCGAGTGCCGTCTTAATGCCGACGCCGACGAAGGGCGCGAAGGCAAAGAGCATGCCCAGGAGACGCCGCACAGCGTCCGTGCCGAAGAAACGCACGCGCATCGTGCCGCGAAAGCCGCGGATCGTATGGCTCTCGACGGAAAAGGGCGCAGAATGGAGCGCGTACCGCGAAAGGCCGCAGGCAGCCGCTAGCTTCTCTGTCAGATTCTCTTCATGCAGCTGGATTTCCTCCGAAAAGCGGTTCCAGCGCTGGAGAAGGCTCTGGCAGATCAGGAAGAACTCCGGCAGCAGGACATAGCGCCCCTCGCGCTTGAACGAGGTCGGCGTGAGAAAGGCGAGCTCCGCCCCCTTCGGCCCCTCTTGTGCCAGGAAAAAGAGGTCGGCGATCTCCTCGAAAGAGCTTTCCAGTAAGAGTCGCCGCTCGCCCAGCTGCACCTCGTAGCCCTTTTGCCGCAGGAGGATGCTTTCCTCCTGTGCCAAAGCCGCTTCGATCGCTTCGCCCAGTGCCGCGCCCACGACGCCGATGCGCCAGCGGGCGAAGCCGCCTTCCTTATCCCACAAGACGCTCTGGCTGTAGGGGCGCATATCCTGCTCGTGCAGACTCGCTGCCAAAGCCTTGGGCAGGCGCTCCATCAGCGCGCCGTGCAGGATCGAGCCGAAGGAGCTCGATGCCCGCTCGCCCGCAGGCAGGAAAAGCTCTGTTTCAAAAAGACGCAGCATTATCCAAGCTCCTCCATGCGGCAAAGACCCAGGATCCATACATCCTGCCCTGCCCGCGCCATTTTCAGCGTGCGCGGCGAAAGCCTCGCATCGCGCAGCTTGTGGTCGTGCGCGGGCCCCCAGCGTTTTGTGACTTTATCCTTCTTCATGAACTTCTCATCAAGATAGCCTGCAATAAAGTGCCGCGCCTCAGCTTCCGGCGCCAAGGCATACACGAGCGTCTTGCTGAGGAATCCCGTACCGCCGCCCAAAAGGCAGTCCGCGTCTTCTGCCTCCTCGAAAAGAGGCCGATACGCCTTATCAAAAGTTCGTTCCTGAAGCCGCAGCCCCTCCCGAGCATGGGCGCGCATCATGCCGATCGCCTCTTCCGGCGAAGAAATCCCCAGCGCTTGCAGCATGGAGAGATCCAGCGTGATGGAAAAGCGCAGCTTGCGGCCTGCGGGCAAGCATTCGCGGAAAAGGGAAATCTCGTTTTCGCCCTCTTCCCCCTGACTTTTCTGCGTCGTCAAATCGACCTTCTGCAGCACGATCGTGTCTTTTTCCCCGGGCGCACAAACGGCGTCGCTGACGCGAATCCCGCGCAATGCGCTCACCACGGCATCGCCCGTACGGGTATTCGGCAAGGACAGCGTATGCAGCGCCGCCTGCTCAAGGCGCAGAACGATCCTGCCCCACTCCCTTTCCCGCTCGCGCAAAGAAGCATGACGCATGCCCCAGATATCCTGCCAAAAGCGTTGGAAACGCTGCGGCTCTTTCTTGATGATGCCATAGAGGATTCCCGTGCGCAGCGCCCCCTTGATCGCACTGCCGGGAATGTACGGCGTGCCGTCGGCAAGCGCGATCTGGCAGGCAATGTCATTGAGCGTATTCTTTCGATCCCGCTGCGCCGTCAGCGTCTCGGCATAGGCCGTGCGGGCTGCCAGCGCACGCAGCTCCGCTTCCCGCACACCCGATGCCAGGAGCCATTCCCAAAGGCTTTTTTGCTGAAAAGCCCGCCTCTCCACATACGCGGCAAATTCGTCCATCAGTCTGCGCTTCTCCAAAAAGGCGATCCATTTCGATTCATCAAGGAAATAGACTTTCTGTTGTTTGCGCTCATAAAGATACTCAAAGGCCGCCAGCTTTTCTCCCGAGCCGATATGCACGGGAGCAATGCAGGAAAGCTCATACTCCTTTCGGACAAGTGTGCCTGTCTTCATACCGTCACCCCCGCATAAAGCCCCAGCCCATAGCGCCAGACGGCATGACCGTCATAGTTGCCGAGAGAGACGAGCCTGCCTTCAATGCGCTCCGGGAAGCAGGAACCGGCGTCGAGAAGATGCACGCTCGCCTTCTTCTCGGCCTCGCCGCGCGGCGCCGTGATGAAGCCGCCGCATCGCCGCAGGCGGTACTGCCCCGCCTGCACGTCAGTGAGCGCGGCTTCTTCCGGCAGCACGGGCGAAAGCGCCATCTGCCACGGCGCCGCCTTCGCTTCGAGCATGGCATAGAGAGCCGCATCGTCCGCGTACACACCCTCCTCATCGAGGAATATGACGTCATCTTCCATACGGAACTTGCCATAGCCGCTGCTGCGCTTGCCGCCAATGCCTGAGACACCGAGCCACAGGAGAAGCTCCTGCAGCCAGTCTGCATCCGCCTCCTCCTGCACATAAGCGAGCAGGTACAGCCCCGCCTCTGCGTGGAAGTCGAACTGCCCCACATAATACGGCAGCGGTTCCTCGCCGCGGCAATTCACACGCTGGCGCAAAGACTCCTCGCCGAAATCCGCCGCCCCCTCGAAGGTCGTGCCGCACTGCGCCGCTTCGACATACGCCGCCATGCGGCTCGCGCGGATGTACTTCAGACGCTTCTGCCGCTTGCGCTCGCTTGCCATGCGGCAAGTCTCGCTGTAGCTCTCCTGTTCCTGCGTCGTAAACACTTCGCCTAACAAGGGGCGCGGCACGAAGAACTGCAACTCCTCATCCGCCCCTCCCTGCCAAGGCAGAAGATCGGAGAAAAGAAGCGCACGCGTCCTGACGCGCTCGACCAGACCGTCCAAATGCTCCCATGCGCCCGCTGCCGCGAGCTCGCTGCAAAGCGCACTGAACAGGACGTCCGCCGGATACTCCATGCCCGCCTGTTCCAGCCTGCCGCCGCGCCCCGCCCGCCCGAAATGCACGGGCGTATCGAAGCGCAATGGATAGATCACATAGCTCACGCCGATCGTCCACCCTTCGAAAGCATCTCCTCAATGCGGCGCAACTTCTCATCATCGAGCAAAGACGCCGCCCCCACGGAAAAATACTTCGCAGAAAAATTATGAAACGTCACGCGCCCATAACCTCGTGAGCCATGACCGCCGAGATAATCCATCTGCAAGAGCTGCAGCCCCTTGCCCAAGAGATCCATGTCCGGCATCAACTCTTCCTCATTCTCAATATTGTAAACGAGACGAAAATCGAACTCCGTCCCTGCGGGCACGCGCTCGATCTGGCGCGGGTTCGCCCCTGCCGTCAGGCGGTCGATGGAATTCTCCCACTTGATCTCACCGATGTATGTATCGAGCTCCATAGCGTCGAAGCGGACAAAGGAATCTTTCGTCATGCGGATATCGTAAAACTGCAGCCGCGCCGGTCTGCCGCCTGCACTGCCCTTCGCCGCCGAGCCGAAGAGGCGGCAGATCTCCTCCGCATCCGCCTCGATCTTGTTCAGGAAATACCCCTCGGCAAAGCTGCGTGCCAGGAGCGTGCGCGTCTTTCCCTTGAGGGAACTGCCCGGAATGATCGGCTGCTTCGTCAGCGGATCGCGAAGGAACGGGCTGTCCACCGCCCCGATCGGTGCAAAATCGGAAGACGCCCCGATATGAAGCCCCGTATCCACGCGAAGAAGCGCCCGCAAATCCAATTTTCCCTTCAGCGCCTTCTGATTCTTCTCCTGCTGCCCCATATTCAGTCTCTCCCTCCGTAGAACTTATGATAAGCAACGAGCGCCTCCATAAAGTGCGCGAACTCCTCGTACTTCTTCATATCCGTGCCGATGCCGTCGATGCGCTCCTTCAACTTTGCCTTTTCTGCAAAATCTCCCACAGTTCCCTTGTACCTTGCGGCTTGATAAGCCAGTTTGACCTTCAGGTACTTGACCTCGGTGGCCAGCGTGCCGTTCAATTCCTTTGCCTGCCCGCTTTGCGTGCGGTAAACGGTAATCTTATTCGTCAGCGCATTGACCGCTGCCAAAAACTTGCGGATCTGACTCTTCGTAAGCTGGATCTGCTCGCGCCCCTGCCGGTCCGGGCGGCGCAAACTCTTGACGACGGCCTCCGCTTCGCCCGCAATGTCTTTGACTTCCTCCTGCACCTTTTTCGTTTCAGCCATCTGTCCTCTCTCCCTTTTCCCTTATGCTGTAAATGACAAACTGCAAAGCCGTCGAAAGCTCCCGCCTGTCCTCGGGCTTCTTGTACCACTCGTAAAACTGCCGGCGAATCCTCTCATACGCCTCCTTCGAGGCGGCATGAGCGCGATCTGGCTCAAGGCGCGCAAGCACATAGGCGAAGCGCGCAAGCTGCACCGATTTTCTCTCCGCCTCCAAAAGCCGGAGCAGACGATAAACGGCGCTCTTGCCCATAAATAGCCGACGGCTCTCCTTCACAGGAACGAAGGAAATATTTTGCTGCAAGAAAGCCATCTTCGTGCCGCAGACACCGTCGATGAAATCATCCCAGCGGTAGACCTGTGCACGCTCCCTCGTCGCATCGCCGAATCCTTCCAAAGCCGTGCCGAAGAGCGCCACCGCGTCCTTGTCGGGCAGGCTCTTCGCCAGTGATTCAAGCTCACCGGCCTTGCGCGCCATCTCGGCGACGGGGCATTTATCCTTGAAAAAGCCGATCCCTGCCGAAAAATGCAACCGCCCGCCCGTAAAGCGCCGGAACGCCAACCGCAAGTCGACAGCAAGCTCGACGACGTCATCCCAGGCGCCGAGCAGGAAGATATCGTCGCCGCCCGAATAAACGATGTGGATGTCGCGCGCCGCCTTCTTCTCTCGTCCGAAAAGCGAAAACTTCACTGCCTCGCTCTCGTTGACGCCGCCTACCTCGCCGCGGCAGATCGCGTTGATATAATGCTTGAAGAAGAGTGACAACTGCCGCGATAAGACCGCCGTGCGCGTCAACGTCGCATACCTTGCAGGGAATCCCGCGCGAAACGCCGCACCGAGATTATCCACGTCCGCACGCAGCACGCCGAGGCGGCGGATGCCCGTGTCCTCTGCCGTGCCGCCGCTCAAAGCCGCCAACTCGGCGAACTCCATGACCCTGCCGTCCTTGCGCGCCGTATAATCACCGAGCCAGAGATGCGTCGCCAGGCTCTCCCCCGTATAGACCTTGTTCTTGATATAAAGGCGCTCTGCCGCATAGGGCAGACACTCAACAGTTTCCATGGATTCCGCTGACAGATACAGCTCGCGTCCCAAACCCGGCAGCGGCAGAGACTCCGCCTGCTCCTCCTCGGAAACACAGAAAATATCCTCCGTCAATATGCGCTCGCCGAAAAGATAAAGATTGGCACACATCGGGCAAGCCTCGGCACCCTCCTCGCCGCGATACGCACGAAGCTCCACCGAAGACGTATGGCAGATACTGCACTCGCGCGCGGCATCCAGCACCCGGTTGCACGCACTCTCAGGCGAGAACAGTGCCGCAAGCTGCGACGGAGAATACCGCTTGAGCTTCTCCGCCTCCAACAGCTCACTCAAACGCTGAAATACCGCCTGCGTGCCGCTCCTCTTCCCCTCCGCCGCCTCGCTCTCCGCGCGAAACTCCTCCGCCGCGCAGGGCGTCCACGCCATCGCCAGATAAAGCCCGTCGCCGAAATGGCGCATCATCCAGTCGTTGACCGCCTCATGATACCGTCGCAGTATCTCCTGCACCTCTTCCGTATTCGGCAGGAGCAGATAGAAATGCCCGCCGCCCGTATAGAGCAGACTGCTGCGGCTCATCGAGCAAGCCGTGAGGATCTCATCGGCAACATTTTCCAACAAGATTTCCAAATAAAAAGAGCGCCCGCGCAGGCTCTTCAAAGCTCCCTTCGACGGAATCGCATAAATGAAAGGCTGGATGCCCGAAACATCCGCCGACACGAGAAGGTACATCGGCTCCTTGCGCATCGCGCGCGCGCCCTCGCCCGTCGTATGCTTCTTATAGTCCGTAATGCCGTGCGCCGCAAAATAGCGGTACATCGAAGCGGCATACGCCGCCGTCAGCCGCAGATGATCGTAGAGGGAGATGTCCGCCGCCTCGGCTCGCGCCGTGCTCGACGGCACATAGTTCAAAAGCGCTTCCAAAACGCGAAGAAGCTCGTTGAGCTGCATCTTGCCCGGCGAGCGACGCAGGAAATTCGCCTCCAAATGTTGGTAAAGCTCCTGATACTCGCTGACCGATGCCTGCATCTCACGCTGTGCAGCCGGAAACAAAAGCTGTCCGGTCTCCGTAAGACCGCGCAGATAAAAGGCGTCCTTGCGCGTTTCACCTGCAGCACCGCCGAAGAGATTGAAGACACTCTCCAAGTTCGCCGCAGCCGAAAAACCGCCGCCGCCCTCCTCCAACGCACGGCGATCGCTCGCCGCCGCGAGATTGTCCGCCTCGTATACGATGTAGCTGATATCATCGTCCGCCGCTCGCAGTCCCCGCAGCTCATCCGCATGATGGTGGCGCACGGCGCGCAGGATATCGGCGTCCTCCTCCTGCAGGAAACGCGCAAGGAAGCGCGCTCCCGCCTCCGAATGTGTTTCCCGCGCGGGATTGGCACGCAAGACGAGCTTGCCCAGATCATGAAGCAGCGCCGCTCGCTCCACGCGCTCGCACAAATCATCCATAGCCTCATCTCCTCCCCTCAAAAACCATATTTATAATATTCTGTTTCCAAAGAAAATTTCCTGCTTTCTCTCTGCAAAATCACAGATTTTCTCCGTCATTCCCTAAAAAATAATGACATCCTCGATATGACGATCCCCCACGCCCCACGAACGCACCGACGTATGATCCGCCAGCAAATAAATACGCAAAGAATCCGTGTCCAAATCAATCAAGCGGCTCGTCTCCTCGACAAGCCGCTCGTACTTTTTCTTGCTCAAAAACGCCTCGAAGGCAGACTTCTGCACACGGATGCCATAGCGCTCGACACACTTGACCATGCGATTGCGCCGCTTGTTCTCCACAATATCATAAATCACCAGCACGATATAGCGTCGCTCATCGGCGGCGATGAACTCCATCTCCTCATATTCCGGCTCCATATCTGCCATCGTGCTCACCTCACCGCAAGAAAATCGGCTCATAGATCTCCGCATTCTTCGCCATCAGCGCCTGCGCGTACTGCGCCGCCTGCTGCGCAAGACTATGGCGGTACGAATGCTTGCCCGCCATGTACTGATTGACCGTTCTGAGCTTCTTCTCATAAGCGCGCAGAAAGATACCGCGTCCCTCGCGCGTCAGGAAGATTCCTTCCCCGCCATCAGACGGCGGTGCAAAATGCTCCGGCTTGATTTCATGATGCTGCACGAGAGACAGCACCAGCGAATCGATGAGCACCGCGCGCCATTCCTCCATGAGATCCGAAGCCAAAGCAGGATGCCGATTCTTCAACGCATGCAGAAAGCCAAAATACGGATGCAGCCCCTCGTTGCTCAGAGCCGTATAAATATCATACATCAAAAGCGTATAGCCAAGACTCAGCATTGCATTGCAAGCATCCAAAGGCGGCCTCTTGCTGCGGCGCGAAAAGGCGAACTCCTCCGGCACAAGCCTCCCCAAAGCATGAAAATACACCTTCGCAATGACGCCCTCGTAGCCCATGAGCTGCTCGCTCGTCTCACATTGGAAGATATGCTTGCGCAAAGCAAGAATCTCCTCGATCCCCTCGCGCACCTCCTGAAGCTCGGCGCGTCGATTGTAACGACGCAGAAGCGTCAGCTGGTTATGCACCTTCGCCGCGATAGTCTTGCGACCCAAAGCGAGATAAAAAGCCGACCCCTTGAGCACGATCTGCTGCTCCTGGCGAAACACATGCACATGGCGCGTCGACTCAAGGCGACCGAAAAACGCCCCCGTGCGTGACAGCCATGTGACAGGAACGCCGAGGCGCAGAAGCTCCACCATCGCCTGCGAAGAAACCTGCACGCGATCGATCAAAGTCAGCCCCTCCAAGACCTCCTCCGGAATCTCCATCACACACTCATGGTTGCGTCCCACAACAAAATTCCCGCCGCGCTTCTGAATATACGCGCCCTCTTCCGTGACATAGACAAAACTCATCTCCCCACCCCCAGAATACGCCGTCCCCTTTCGGGGTTCGTATTCTGAAATGCAGCAGCAAAAACCGTTACGAATAATGACCTCGGCAAGCAATTACACGCAAGACGTCTTCAATCACATCATAAACAATACGATTCGTGTCATCAATGCGACGACTCCAATAGCCTGACAAAGAGCCGCGCAGAGGTTCCGGCTTGCCAATACCATGAAACGCATCCCTTTGCATATCTTTGACAAGTTCATTGATTCTCTTCAAGGTCTTTCGATCCTGCATCTGCCAATAGAGATAGTCTGCCCAAGCGCGTTCTTCCCACAGAACCTTCATGCATCTACCTCAATCAACGCGTGTTCCTGAAATTTCGCAGTTCCGTTTTTAACGTCGGTAACAATGCTCTCAAGATGAGCGATATTCGCAGAGGAATAGAACGGATCGACGGAGACCTCAAACGGGATCCGCCTTTCGCGGCTCATCTTCTTAGCAAAGATAGTAAACGCCGTCGTCATGTTCATTCCAAGATCACGACAAACAGCCTCCATATCCTGCTTCAATGCAGTATCCATACGGATATTGACCAATGTTTGCGGCATGTGAATCAACTCCTTCACTGCCAGTTTAGCATATGCAGAAAGAGTCTGTAAAGACAATATATAGACAAAAGAGGTGGTTCCATCTAAAAGGAATCATCTCCCAAGCCGTCCCCTTTCGGGGTTTGTGTTCTGAAATGGCGCAACAATATGGGGGATTCCCACAAGGGGGTTACGGGTTTCCGTCCCCTTTCGGGGTTTGTGTTCTGAAATGCAAACTACGCGCAGGAGATCATCGTCGACAACGCCAAGTTTCCGTCCCCTTTCGGGGTTTGTGTTCTGAAATAAATCGCCGAAAGGATTGTTCATGCCGCGAACAAGGGCGAGTTTCCGTCCCCTTTCGGGGTTTGTGTTCTGAAATTCGACCCCATTCAGGACTTTAACCAGATTCTTCGCGAGTTTCCGTCCCCTTTCGGGGTTTGTGTTCTGAAATTCGACGAGGCGGTCGATCTCTACGACAAGTACTACGCGTTTCCGTCCCCTTTCGGGGTTTGTGTTCTGAAATTCCCACCAGGGTATGGGATGTCGAAGCTTTGGCAAAAGTTTCCGTCCCCTTTCGGGGTTTGTGTTCTGAAATAGCACGGGTTTCTCACATTCACAAACACAGAGGCGGTTTCCGTCCCCTTTCGGGGTTTGTGTTCTGAAATGGAAAGAAGTAGTACGAAGCTCCTAGCGGGGGAGCGTTTCCGTCCCCTTTCGGGGTTTGTGTTCTGAAATCCGCGCCTATCGCGGCGAGCCACTCACAGCTTCTCAAGTTTCCGTCCCCTTTCGGGGTTTGTGTTCTGAAATGAGGTCATATCATGGCACGTATTTCTTTTAACAAGTTTCCGTCCCCTTTCGGGGTTTGTGTTCTGAAATCTTTCCACGGCGGCACCCATCGCCGCAAGTCATTCTCTTTCCGTCCCCTTTCGGGGTTTGTGTTCTGAAATAAAATTAGTATTCACTGAAAGAGGTGCATCAATGGGAATCTTTCCGTCCCCTTTCGGGGTTTGTGTTCTGAAATGGCATTAGGCTCTTGCGGACAGCTTTAATGCGTTCGTCTTTCCGTCCCCTTTCGGGGTTTGTGTTCTGAAATCAGCAATTAATAGCTACGATGGTATATTGTGCTATCTGCTTTCCGTCCCCTTTCGGGGTTTGTGTTCTGAAATTTGGGCGGAGAAGCTCAGAGCAGACCGCTTCGAGGCTTTCCGTCCCCTTTCGGGGTTTGTGTTCTGAAATCTCGGCGCAGTGCTGACGTATGAGAGACGCTATCTTTACCTTTCCGTCCCCTTTCGGGGTTTGTGTTCTGAAATTTACGGAAAATATGGAAAACCCTACAACACACTACTTTCCGTCCCCTTTCGGGGTTTGTGTTCTGAAATCCTCGTTTTGTCAGCCTTGATTTGACGCGGCTTCGCGAGGGTTTTTGCGGCGCGGGTTGATTTTTGGAGGTATTTCCTGTGCCAAGCCTTTCAAAAAACCGCTTCGAGCCTTGCCACAGCTGACGCGGCGCGGATTTTTCTTAAATTATAGCATAAAGGCAGGCGATAGACAAGGCTTCGCCTGCTTTATATGCACGAGTCAATATTGCTGCAGGAATTGCGCGTTTTCCAAATCGTTGCGTTCTAAGCAGTAGTCGACCGCCGTATGGCCGGATTTATCCTTCAGTGTCGGGTCTGCTCCCGCATCGAGGAGGATTTTCAGGAACTCATGCCTTCGATCGAAGGAAGTCATATACGCTTCCGATACATACATCAGGGGCGTCTTGCCGTCGTTCGCGCGATAGTTCACGTCAATACCCTGGCTGACGAGGTAGCGGCAGATTTCTAAGCCTTCATTGTTCAAGGGCATGCACAAAAGTGCATTGCGGCGATAGGTTGCATAGACGTCCTGAATGGAATCGATGGGTGCGCCCCAGTTGTGCAGGTATTCCATCAGTGCAAGGTCGCCGTTGATCGTCGCCTGCACGAAATAGGAGTGGACGCTGTATTCGCGCTTGCTCGTGACGTAGCCGCGCACGTCCGCGCCACGTGCAAGGAGGAGCTGCATGATATCGCGCTGTTCGTTGTAGATCGCGCAAGATAAAGGCGTCGCAAACTTGAAGCTATAGTAGGCGTTGATGTCAATGCCCGTGTCGAGCATACGATTCACGGTATCAGCATCGCCCTTTTCAATCGCGACGAAGAGCATCCTTTCGTTCGTCGTCGGCTCCCGCTCGATGACGCGATTGTTGATTTCCCAATGCGGCTTCCCTTCGGCAGGCTTCTTTTCCGGCTCATCCTGCTTGCCGCCTTTGAGAATCGAGTCGAGAACGCCGCCGAGCACCTTGCCCCAGTCACTCGCTTCCGCTTTCGCCGGAAGCACAACGGCGGGCACGGCGGTAAACAAAAAGGCGGCGACGACTGTAGCTGCAACAAATTTCTTCATATTTCGCTCCTTCATTTCACGACGACAAGCTTCACCATACTATTGATACAGTTTCATAAGACATTATGCAATATTTCAAACTGCAAAAATACACCAAAAAGGCGTTGCTTTCGGTCGGAGCGTCACACCCGACATCTCTTTTCGACAAAAACCCAAGAGGTCAAGCCGAAGGCGCAGACCGATTGGCATGTTTCATCGAAGGGCGGCGCACAATGTCCACAAAGTGGACGTTTGTGCGTGTAGTTTGCCCATTGCACGAAGCATGCGGCGCGTGAGGACGCCATTTTCACCTCGAAAGCAAGATGCCTTTTCTCGTTCAAGTATAGCAAGATTATACTCTCCTGTAAAGAGCACTACCGCAGCGCCTCGCCCTATCAGCAAAGCAAAACTGCCGCACGCGGGTGCGTGCGGCAGTTCCATTCGTACAAGCTCAACCTACGATGACCAGGAAGCCCCCCCCGCCAATAGAGGGCGGAGGTTCAACCTCGTTCCATTCGTACAGCTTAGCCGACGATGACGAGGGCGTCGCCGACCTTGACGCTCTGACCGGCTGCGACGTTGATCGCCTTGACCGTGCCAGCCTGCGTTGCAGCGATTTCGTTCTGCATCTTCATGGCTTCGAGAATCAGGAGGACGTCGCCCGAGTTGACCTTCTGGCCTTCGGAGACGAGAACCTTGACGATCTTGCCCGGCATCGGGGCGTTGACGGAAGCTTCGCCGGCACCAGCGGAAACAGCTGCCTTGGCAGGAGCGGCAGGAGCAGCCGGAGCAGCGGCCTTCGGAGCAGCGGGGGCAGCAGCCTTAGGCGCAGGAGCCGCGCCGGCTACCTTCTCTTCCTCGACTTCGACTTCGTAGCTCGTGCCATTGACCTTGATGTTGAACTTTTTCATTGTAAATTCCTCCAAGTTTTCAATTTGTTTTCGCTTACGTTGATACGTCTTAACGGATGCTCTGGCGACCTGCCATTGCCCATGCGTCGTTGCGCTTGATCTTGACGGCAACGACTTTATTGCCAACCATCATCTGGACGGCTGCAGCGATGACCGCAGCGACCTCAGGTTTGACGTCTTTTGCATTTTGCATAAGTGAACCTCCCGATTACAACGGAATATTGCCGTGCTTCTTCGCCGGCCCGACTTCGCGCTTCGAGGCGAGAGCGTTCAATGCCGTGATGACATAGGGACGCGTTTCCTTCGGCTCGATGACCATGTCGGCGTAGCCGCGCTCCGCTGCTTTGTACGGCGTAGCGAATTCTTCGACGTACTCCGCCGTCTTCTGATCCTTGTCGGGATCCTTGCGGAAGATGATGTTCGCCGCGCCCGCAGGACCCATGACGGCGATTTCAGCGGAAGGCCATGCCATGACCTGGTCGGCGCCGAGCTCGCGGCAGCACATGGCGATGTAGGAACCGCCGTACGCCTTGCGCGTGATGACCGTGACCTTGGGCACCGTCGCCTCGCTGTAGGCGTAGAGCATCTTCGCGCCGTGGCGGATGATGCCCGTGTGCTCCTGATCGACGCCCGGCAGGAAGCCCGGAACATCGACGAGGTTGACGAGCGGGATGTTGAACGCATCGCAGAAGCGAATGAAGCGCGCGGACTTGTCGGAAGCGTTGACGTCGAGGCAGCCCGCCATGACGTTCGGCTGGTTCGCGATGATGCCGACGGAGCGACCGTCGAAGCGCGCGAAACAGGTGATGATGTTCGTCGCGAAATGCTGATGCACTTCGTAGAACTCGCCATTGTCGACGATGCCGCGGATGACGTCCTTCATGTCGTACGGTGCATTCGGATTGTCCGGAATGACCGTGTTCAGGGACTCATCCATGCGCGACGGGTCGTCGCCCGTCTCGACGATCGGTGCATCGTCCATGTTGTTGCTCGGCAGGAAGGAGAGCAGGTAGCGGATCTGCTGGATGCAGTCCTCTTCGTTCTCCGCCGCGAAGTGCGCGACGCCCGAGACCGAGTTGTGCGTCATGGCGCCGCCGAGGGCTTCCGCCGTGACTTCTTCCGCCGTGACGGACTTGATGACAGCAGGACCCGTGATGAACATCTGGCTCGTGTTCTTGACCATGTAGATGAAGTCCGTGATGGCCGGGCTGTAGACAGCGCCGCCCGCGCACGGTCCCATGATGACGGAGATCTGCGGCACGACGCCCGAAGCCGCCGTGTTGCGGTAGAAGATGCCCGCATAGCC
>CAMURM010000005.1 GCA_947097535.1 uncultured Selenomonas sp. | reverse complement strand
TTGGAAGCGAGGAAGGACGCGCGCTTGCCGAGGAGCGCTTCGAGAGGCTCGGGCTCGACGCTGCGCGCATCGAGCTGCGCGGCTTCTCGGCAGACTATCTCGCCGAGTACGCCGACATGGACATCGCGCTTGACACCGCTCCCTACACGGGCGGACTGACGACGTGCGAGGCGCTCTACATGGGCGTGCCCGTCATAACGCTTCGCGGCAGGAGCCACGGGGCGCGTTTTGGCGCCAGCCTCTTAGAGAACGCGGGGCTCGCCGAGCTCATCGCCGAAAATGCGGCGCAGTATGCGGAGAAGGCGAAGCTGCTTGCAAATTCACCCGAGATGCTCGCCTTGCTGCGCGAAAAGCAGCGCGATCTCCTGCTCTCCTCGCCGCTGATGAATTTCCGGCAGTATGTGAGGGAAGTCGAAGCGGCGTATGAAGAGGTGTGGCAGAGGCGGCAGGCGGCATCGGGACAGCGATGATGCCGTGGAGATCGAATCCTGTGCCTTGAGGGCAATGCGGCAGCCGATCGCATTTGCGCCCATCATGGGCACATTTTCGTTAAAGGATTTTCAGTCAAAGATTTTCCCCCGATTCGCGCGGATTCGTGTTATAATAATCTTCATCAGCTTGAACTTGGAAGGACGGAGAAGGTATGCGGAAAACGGCGCTGAGCTTGGCCTTGGCTCTGGCTTTGATCTGGGGGACGGGCGCTCCTGTGTGGGCGGCGCAGGTGCAGGCGGCATCGCCTGTGCAGCGTCAGCAGATGCAGCAGGCGACGGCGCGGACGCTCACGGGCGTGCGCTTCGGCACGAGCGAGGAGCATGAGCGCGTCGTGCTCGATTTGACGAGCCTGCCTGCCTACGAGGTTCATACGGAGAACGACGGGCAGACGATCGTCATCTTCCTCGCGGGCGCGCACAGTCAGGCGGTGCAGCCGGAGATTTCGGGCAGCATGGTCGAAAGCGTACGCATTGCGGCGGTGCCGCAGGGCGTTCGCATCGTCCTGGAACTCGCGGCGCCGGCGGCCTACGAGGTCAAGACGCTCGCCAATCCGACGCGCCTCTTCGTCGACGTGCAGAAGGAATACGAAATCGTCACGGAAGAGACGCCGGCACCGGGTTTGAAGCTCTCAGAGCTCAGGCGACTCGATGGGCGCGGTCGCCTGACGGGCTGGGTGCTTGAGGCAGATCCTGCGCGCTACAGCGTGCGTCCCGTGCTCGCGAAGGGCGCCGTGGCGGGGCGCTCTTCGGTCAGCGCCATGGCGGATATGACGGGCGCGGCTGCCGCTGTCAACGCTTCTTATTTTGCACCGAGCGGCGAGATCCTCGGGCTTTTGAAGATCGACGGCACGATCGTCGGCACGACGTATTTTCGTCGCAGTGCCGTGGGCTTTGCCGCCGACGGCAAGGCTTTCTTCGGCTCCGTCGATTACAGCGGGCAGGTGACGCTCGGCAGGACGAGCTTCCCCGTGGGCGGCGTCGATGCCGAGCGCGGTGCCGACAGCCTCGTGATCTACAATCATTACTACAGCTCGACCACGCGCACGAACGAATACGGGCAGGAGTACATCGTCAAGGGCGGCAGAGTCGCCGCGATCAGCGCTTCCAATACGCCGATTCCGCTCGATGGGCTCGTCATCTCGGTGCACGGCAAGGCGTGCGATGCCTTCGCCGCAGTGAAGGTCGGCGACGCCGCGCGGGTCGAAGAGGAGATCGGCATGCCGTGGGAGAATCTGCCGACGGTCATCGGTGCGGGTCCCATGCTCGTCAGGGACGGCGCCGTTCACGTGACGGCGGCGGAGGAGGAGTTTCCGCCTGACATCGCGCGCGGGCGCGCGCCGCGCACGGCCTTCGGCGTGACGGCGGACGGACGCTACCTGCTCGCCGTCGTCGACGGGCGCCAATCGCACAGCATTGGCTGCACCTTGCAGGAGATGGCGGATTTCATGCTGCAGTTCGGTGCCGTCCACGCCATCAATTTCGACGGCGGCGGCTCGAGCGCCCTCGTCGTCGGCGGCAAGCTTGAGAATAGTCCGTCCGACGGGCAGGAGCGCGCCGTTGGCTCGGCACTCGCGCTTTTCGCACGATGAGTTCGCAGCTATTGGCACTTATGGAAGAATCCGCTATAATGGAGGGATATAAATGAAAAAAGCACTCGTTACCTGCGTTTTGCTCGGCGCCCTGCTGTTCGCCGTCCATGCCTTGACGGCGGAGGCGGCGACGGATGCGAAGGCGAGCATAGCCGGTACGGTCACATGGACGGCGCTGCCGGGCACGACGCTCGCGGCAGGCGCGGAGATCGTGCGCGTGCGCACGCTGACGGGCGAGGTCGCTGCGGCGCGCGCCGAGGACGGCTGCACGGTGCATGAGATGCTCGTTGCCGTCGGCGATGACATTGCCGCAGGCCAGGTCGTCGCGCGCGTGGCGAAACAGGACGAATAAAATGAGGGGAGCTCCCCTTTCGCCGTTGCCCAAATCTGTACGAGGTGATATACTTGCGTAATTTCAAGAAGAAGATGCTCGCGCTGTGCCTTTCCCTGTCGCTGGCGACAGGTGTGGCAGCGGCGGCGTCTCTGCCGCCGACTTTGCCGCTTTCGGAGGTATATCCGGGCATGCAGGGGACGGCATATACCGTGGTCGATGAATCGGGCGAGATCCTGCCGTTTCACGTCGATATCGTCGGCACTTACGACGAAGGTTCTTCGACGAACCGCATCATGGCGAAGGCTTCCGGCCCCGTCGTGGAGCGCACGGGCGGCACGCTGCAGGGCATGAGCGGCAGCCCCGTCTATGTGGACGGCGCGCTCGTCGGCGCGCTTTCGGCGGGCATCAAGGGTATGAGCCTCTACACGTTCTTCATCACGCCGATCGATGAGATGCTGCCGATCTGGAATATGCCCGACTATAAGGCGGCGCATCTGAAAAAGGAAAAGAAAGAGAAGAAGGATGAGGCTGCAGAAGCGAGCGAAGCGGGGAGAGAGGAGCCGCAGGATGGCGAAAGGCGCACGAAGCTCGAAGAGGAAGAGCTGCCCGAGCTCGCTGCGGGCTTGAACGGGAAGTCGGAGGCATCTGCTGAAAAGGCGCGAGGCAGGGACGCCAAGCGGGAAGAGAACGCCGGGAAGAGGTCGGCGCCGGAAAAGGCGGAACCGGCAGAGACGGAGAAGCCGCCATCCGGGAAAAAGGCAGACGAACCGAAGAAGGAAAAGGCAGATCAGAAAAAGCCGGATGCTGCAAAGAAGCCGGCAGATGGCAGGGAGAAGCCGGCGCAGCAAAAGCCTGCGAAGCCGGAGCCTGAAAAGCAAAGACCCGCGGAGCCGAAGCCTGTGAAGCCGGAGCCTGAAAAGGAAAAGCCCGCGGAGCCGAAGCCTGCAAAGGAGAAGCCGGCAGAGCCAAAACCTGCAAAGGAGAAGCCTGCGGAGCCAAAACCCGCGGAGCCAAAACCCGCGGAGGCAAAACCTGCAAAGGAAAAGCCGGCGGAGCCAAAACCCGCTAAGGAGGCGCAGCCTGCGGCGAAGAAGCACGAGACGGAAGAGAAGTCGGCACTCTACCTCGCGGGATTCGGCAGCAGCGGCGCTGCCTATATGGAGGATAAGCTTGCCTCTCTCGGCTTCAAGGCGGGAGAAATGCCTGCCTTTGGGACGCCGACGCCGGGCACTCATGTCGTCTATGACGCGGAGCTTGCGCCGGGCAGTGCCATCGGCGTCGCCGTTTCCTACGGTGATTTTTCCGTCGGTGCGACGGGCACGGTGACGACGGTCGACGGAAAGCGTGTGCTCGCCTTCGGCCATCCCTTCCTGCACAAGGGCAATGTCAACTATTTCATGACGGACGCCAGGGTCGTCGGCACGATCAGCGGGCCGACGGACGGCATGAAGATCGCGAGCATCGGCAACATCATCGGGCGCATCAATCAGGACAGGGAAGCGGGCGTCGCCGGCATCATCGGCACCTTCCCCGAGAGCGTGCCAATGCGCGTGCGCGTCAAGGATACGTCGCTCGGCTACGACCGCAAGTTTACGGCGCAGATCGCCTACGATGAGGACTTCCTGCCTATTCTCGTGCCGGGCATCGCCTACGCGGCGATGGGCAAGACCTCGGATACGGTCGGCGAGGCGACGGCGAACCTCAAGTTCACGATTCGCACGACGGCGGGCGAGGACGGCAGGATCGAGCGCTCGAACATGTACTACAACGCCGCCGATGTCGGGCAGGCATCTGTGGGCGAGCTGGCGCAGGTCATGGCGCTCTTGTGTCAGAACGCGGACGAGGAAGCCGATGTGACCTCGGTCGATGTCGACATTGAGATGGAGAGCGTGAGGAAGACGGCGTCCTTGATTTCCGCCGTGCCCGACAAGCCTTCGGTGAAGCCGGGTGAGACGGTGAACTTCCGCACGACGATCAAGCCTTTCCGCAAGGATAAGGAAGAGCTTCTGATTCCCTACCATGTGCCGGAGAACCAGGCGCCGGGCGTCCTGAGCCTCGACTTGCGCGGCGGCAGCTTCGTTCCCGTGACGGCGGCTCTTTTGCAGAGTGCGCTCGGCATTGACACGAGCGCCGAGGAGGACAAGACGCAGACGACGGCGGACAAGGTCAGACGATTTTTGGAACTTGGCAGAAACAACGAGATCATCGTAGCGCCTGCCATTGCCCCCAACATGCCGCTTTCGGATGAAGAGAAGAAGGCGGCGAAGAAGCGCCTGAAGAAGGCGGAGAGCGCGCCGCAGAAGAAGCCGGAGAAGCGCGTCGACCTCCTCGGACAGAAGGCGAAGAAGAGGGGAAATCCGCTCGAAGCGAAGTTTGAAACGGGCTATGTCATAGACAACGTGATTCATGCTTCCCTGATGATTGAGGATGTGGATAAGAAATGATGACGCGGCTCCTGGAGAAAATCGGCGTCTTCGTGCTCGCATGGTTCGAGTGGGTGGGCTCCGTCATCTTGCTCCTCGCCGCCGCCGTCAAGGAGATGCGCCGTCCCTTACGGCTGCGCCATCTCTTCGCGCAGATGTCGCATCTCGGCGTCGACTCGCTCGCCATTGTCGCCCTGACGATGCTCTTCACGGGCATGGTCATGACGCTGCAGATCGCCCATGAGTTCATCCGCTTCGGTGCGCAGACGACGATCGGCGGCGTCATCGCCATCGCCGTCGGGCGCGAGCTCGGACCCGTGCTCGTCGGCGTCGTCTGCGCGGGGCGCGTCGGCTCCGCCATCACGGCGGAGATCAGCACGATGAAGGTCACGGAGCAGATCGACGCGCTGCGCGTCATGGCGACGAGTCCCATCGGCTACCTCGTCGTGCCGCGCATGCTCGCGTGCATGTGCATGGTGCCTCTCCTGACGGTCTTCGGCGACGTCATCGGCATCTTCGGCGGCTGGTTCGTCGCCACGCAGTACGCGGGCATCGCCTCCTATACCTTCACGAACTCCATCCATGTTTTTGCCGTGCCGCACGACATCACGGGCGGTCTCGTCAAGGCGGCGGTCTTCGGCGTCGTCATCGCCGTCCTCGGCGCCTGGTACGGGCTGCATGCGCCGGACGGGGCGGAGGGCGTGGGGCGCGCTACGACGAAGAGCGTCGTGGCGGCGATCGTCTGCATTTTCTTTTTGAATGTATTCCTCTCATTTTTGCTTTATTGATCTTTTTCTGCTGGACGGGGTAGGGGCTTATGATACGACTGGAAGATGTGACGAAGACCTTCGCCTCCTATGACGCGCTGCGTCATGTGAGCCTTGACGTCGAGGCGGGCGAGACGCTCGCCGTCATCGGTGGCTCGGGCTCGGGCAAGAGCACGCTCCTGCGCCTCGTGATCGGCTTGATTCGTCCGACGGCGGGCAAGATCTGGATCGACGATGCCGAGATCTCGCGCATGACGGAAGCTGAGCTCGACAAGGTGCGCCTCCGAATGGGCATGGTCTTTCAGTATTCGGCGCTCTTCGACTCCATGACGGTCGGCGAGAACGTCGCCTTCGGGCTTCGAGAGCACACAGAGATGAAGGAGGCGGAAATCGCGCGCATCGTGCGCGAGAAGCTCGATCTCGTCGGTCTTGCAGGCAGCGAAGCCATGATGCCAGGCGAGCTTTCGGGCGGCATGAAGAAGCGCGTGAGCCTCGCGCGCGCCATCGCCATCGACCCGGCAATCGTCCTCTACGATGAGCCGAGCTCGGGGCTCGACCCCATCACGTCGGCGAAGATCGACGACCTCATCATCGCGACGCAGAGGAAGCTCGGCGTGACGAGCGTCGTCGTGACGCACGATATGGCGAGCGCCTGCCGCATCGCCGACCGCATCGCCATGCTCGCGGACGGCGAGCTCATCGCGCTCGATACGGTCGAGGGGTTCAAGAAGCTCAAGGATCCGCGCGTAAGGGCGTTTTTCCGCGCGGTGGACACGCAAGAGAAGGAGGCGGGCTTATGACGACGGAAGCGAAGGTGGGAGCGTTCACGCTCCTGGGAATCGCGCTCCTGGCGGTGGTTCTCCTGCAGCTCGAAGGATTTTCCTTTTCGACGAGCCGCAATTATACGATATACGTAGGTTTCACGCAGGTCGTCGGCCTCGCTCCGGAAGCCGACGTGCGCTATGCGGGCGTCCTGGCGGGCAAGGTCAAGGCGATCGAGCCCGAGGGCACAGGCGTGCGCGTGACGCTCTCGATCAACCCCGACATACAGATTCCGCGCGATGCGCGCATCACGCTCTCGGCGAACAGCGTCCTCGGCGACAAATTCGTTCTCATCTCGCCGGCAGGTTCAAGGAGCACGGAGTATCTGAAGGACGGCGACTTCGTCATCGGCACCGATGAGACGAGCATTGATTCCGTCCTCGACAATGTGAGCGAGGCGATCGCCGACGTGCACGAGCTTCTCGGCTCGTTGAACGACATCCTCGGCAATCCGCGCATGAAGGAGTCGGTCTTAGGCTCGGCGGAGAACGTGCGCGACGTGACGGCGCATATCCGCGATGTGACGGCGGTGTTTGGTCGCGTCATGCTGCAGAACGAAGGCGATATGCACGAGATGATGGAGGAGATGCACGCGATTCTCGCGAACCTCTCCGTGACGACGGAAACCGTGCGACAGATGGCAGCTGATGTCTCGGACAACGGGGCGACAGCGGCGAATCTGCGCCTGACCCTCCTCAACGTCGCCAAGGCGAGCGAGAACATCCGCCAGGTGGCGGAGGAACTTCATGAGGTCACGGGCGATCCCGAACTGCGCGAGGATCTCAAGACGACGATCCATCAGGCGCGCGCCGTCACGGAGAAGGCGAACGATACGCTCGACAACCTCAAGAGCATCGAGACGCAGCCTTCCGTCGAAGTCCTTTACAGCGGCAAGAATCGCGACTGGATCACGAACTTCAACGTCGATGTTTCCAAGGAGAGCAAGCCCGACCGCTTCCTGCGCGTCGGCGTCGAGGACATCGGCGAGGACAATGCGCTGAACTTGGAAGTCGGGCGCACGAAGGGCAGGCTCGGTGCGCGCGCAGGCCTCATCGCGGGCGAGCCGGGCATCGGTCTCGATGCGGATCTCGGCGGGCGCTGGCGCTTCTCCGCCGACGCCTACGATCCCAACGACTTCCGCCTGCGCTTTTCCGCGCAGTATCGCCTGCACGAGGATACATATCTGATGGGGCAGTTCCGGGATCTCAACAGCAGCGAGCGGCGCGCCGCCTACTTTGGTCTGCATCAGTCATTTTAGGAGGAATCATTGTGAAGCAGTCAAAACATCTTTCGAGGAAGCTCACGGCGCTCGTGCTCGGAGGCCTTTTCTCCCTGAGCCTTGCGTCCGCAGCCACGGCTGAGGCGCGTTCGCTGGCTCTTTCCGAGAGCGTGGAGCTCGCGCTTGAGAACAACCGCTCGATCAAGTCTTCCGTGACCGATGTGGACGCGGCGGATTGGGCGTACCATGAGGCGCGCCGCACGGTGGGTCCGAAACTCACGCTCTCGACGCAGGGCAACCGCGTCGGCGGCAGGGCGTATAAGCTGTACGACCATGACTACGCCTACCGCAGCGCGGCGGAGCTCTCCTTCCCGCTCTATACGGGCGGGCGCATCGAGCATGGCATCGAGGCGGCGCGCTACGGCGTGAACACGGCGGATCTCGCCCTTGAGAGCACGAAGCAGGCCGTGCGCTACCAGACGACGGGGCAGTATTTCAAGGCGCTCGAATATCGAAACCTCATCAAGGTCGGCGAGATGTCCGTTGCCAATTTGAAGAGTCACCTCGACAACGTGAACGCGCAGTACCGCGTGGGCACGGTCGCGCGCTCCGATGTGCTCGCCTCGCAGGTCTCGCTCGCGAATGCCGAGCAGAGCCTCGTAAATGTGACGAACAACTACGATGTCGCCATTGCCGAGCTCAACAAGCTCATCGGTCTGCCGACCGGAACGGCGCTCTCGCTTGCGGATGAGCTCGCTTACAAAAAGTACGATCTGACGCTCGATGACTGCACAGCGTACGCGCTCGCACACCGCGCGGACGGCATTGCGGCGGATCTCGCCGTGCGTCAGGCGAACGCCTCGATGGAAGCGACGCGCGGCGCTTCCCTGCCGCAGGTCAGCGCCGCTGCGACGCGCACGATCGGCGGCGACAGCCTCTTCTCCAACAATACGGATTCGGCGGATACATGGTCGATCGGTGTGCAGGCGAGCTGGGCGGCGTTCGATAACAACGTCACGGCGGCGCAGGTGAATCAGAAGCGCGCCGCCGTCCATAAGCTGCAGCAGGCAGCAGAAGAGGCGCGCGAGCAGATCGAGCTCGACGTGCAGACGGCTTACCTAAGCCTCCTGGCGGCGGAGAAGAACATCAAGACGACGAACACCGCCGTCGAGCGTGCCGTCGAGGACTTCAAGATCGCACAGGTTCGCTATACGGCAGGCGTCGGCACGAACCTCGACGTGACGGACGCCGACGAGAAGCTCGTCACAGCGCAGACGAATTACTACGATGCGCTCTATAATTACAACCTCAGCAAGGCGGCGCTCGACAGAGCCATGGGGCTGCCTGTAGACCTCGATGCCGTTTCCTATCAGGCGAAGGTCGACGCGAAGGAGCACAAGGCGGCGAAGGAGCAGGCTCAGATGGCGCTCTACCATACGGACGCAGCCGCGGAGAAGATGGCGGCGGAGCAGAAGGCGCTCGATGAAAAGAGCCGCACAAGGTGCATCGTGAAGCCCGATACGAAGGTGCCCGTATCGCAGGGCGCACCCGTGAGGACTGCGACCTTGAGCGCATCGGACGCGGCGGCGGAAGCGGGCAAGTAATAGGGCTCGCGGCGCAGGTCGTCGGCGCTTGACGGCGGCAGGACAGATATCAAGAATGAGGAGGAAGAGCCGATGAAGAAAGGTCGTGCAGCTCTCGCAGCCGTGTTCATGGCGCTCTTCCTTTTTGCGCTCGTTTTCGGCACGGCTGCCTACATCGTCCATACGGGCGTCTATGTGGCGGAAGCGGGGCGGACGCTCTCAACGCGCGCATCGGAGGTGCTCGGCGTGCCCGTCGCCATCGACGGCGTGCGCGTCGAGTCGCTGCATACGCTCGCGCTCGACGGCATTACGGTGCGCGACAAGGCGGGCGAAGAGCTCCTGCGTGCCGCGCACGCCGAGGCGGAGCTGAGCCTTTTCGCCGCTTTCTCGTCGTCGCCTGCCGCCGCCATCTCCCAAGTGACGGTGACAGAGCCCGTGCTTTACCTGCACCGGCGCGAGGACGGCAGCTGGAACGCGGCCGATCTCGTGCAGGAAGAAAAGAGCGAGAGCGATTTTCGCGGCAAGGTTCGCGTGCAGGGCGGCGCGGCGACGATCGCCGTTGACGGCGAGGAAGTCGCGCTGACGGACGTTGAGGCGGAGCTCGACTTTGCGTCTGCCGCCGCCGTCGCCGTTGAGGGCACGGGAAAGAGCAAGGGCGCGCCGCTCGCCGTCACGGGCGAGGTTTCGGCGGCGCGCCAGTCGCTTGAAATCAAGGCTGAGGCGATCGAGGCGATGGACTATCAAGCCTTCCTGCCCGCAGGCACGCTGCCGGCGGAGATCGAGCCGCAGGCGCTCTACATCGACGAAGCGGCGCTGAAGCTCGTGCGCGAAGGGGAAGACCTCTCGCTCGCGGGCGATGTGCGCCTCTCGCGCGCGAAGGCGCTCGTATACGGCACGGCGGTCGAGGCGTCGCGGGGGCTCGTCGTTTTCTCCGGCAAGGAAGCGCGCGTCTTTTTGCGCGCCTCTGCCGAGGAGCAGCAGGCATCCCTGCACGGCAAGATCGACTGGCACGAGGAGGCGCCGAGCTTCAACTTCATCGTGGAGTCCGCTGCCTTCGACCCGTCGAAGGTCTTGACGCAAAGCCCCTTCGAGGGGACGGTGCGCGTCTTCGCCTCCGTCTACGGCACGATGCAGGACTGGAAGATCGACGGCGAGTTTGACGTTCCGGCGGGCACGCTTTACGGTACGGCGCTGACGGGCGCGAAGGCGAAGGTTCACTACGAGGCGGGACTCCTGACGGCGAGCGGCGCGGCATCTGCCCTCGGCGGCAGCTTCGAAGGGCGCGCAGCACTTCATACGGCGGACGGCTCCTACAGCGCGCATGTCGAAGCGAAGGGTCTCCGCGGCGAGGAGATCGCCGCCCTGCTGCCGGAGGCGAATGTTTCCCTGACGGGCAGCTACGGCGCCGACGTCGTGCTCACGGGCAAGGGCGCCGATACGTCAGATCTCCTCGCCTACGGCACCTTGTCGGGCGAGGGCGCGGCCTTTCACGGCATCGTCGCCGAGAAGGTCTCCGCCTCCTTTTTCAAGCAGGGAGAACTTCTTCATTTCGATAACCTCAGCGCTTCCTTCGCGGCGGGCGGCACGCTGGTCGTCGAGGGCGATGTGAAGGGCGGCAGCGATCTCGATCTGCGCTTTTACGGCACGGCGCTGCCGCTCGCGCTCGCCGATGCTTTCGTGCCCGAGGCGAGCGGCTCCGGCACGCTCGACATCGCCGGCGCCGTGCGCGGTGCGGCGGCGAACCCCGAGGTCGAGGCAGACTTCGAGGCGGCGGCGGGCAGACTCTTTCACCAACCCTTCGACGCGCTGGCGGGCGCCGTGCACGGTAGCGCCGACGGCATCATCATCGACCGCTTCAGCGTCGAGCGCGGCGGCAGGGAGACGTGGATCGCCGAGGGCAGCATCGGCCTTACGGGTGAAAAGAAGATCGACCTTCGCGTCGATTCCATCGGCGCGCGCATGGAGGATGTCGCGGCTCTCGTCGCGCCCGAGCAGCCGATCACGGGCAACGTCGACAATACGATCCGCTTCACGGGCACGCTCGACAACCCGTCGGCGGTCGGCTACATCCACTTCTACCGCGGCAGCTATAACGGCTACATCCTCTCAGGTATGGACGGCGACTACTATCTCGAAAACGGCGTCGTGCGCCTGCAGGACTTCCATATCTTCTCGCCGCTCGTCGACATGGATCTGAACGGCACTGTCACGCGTGAAGGCGCCCTCGATCTCTACGTCGCAGCGCACGACGTGAGCCTCGACCGTTTCGGCAGCAAACTGCCTTACCCGGTCAGCGGCCACGGCACCTTCGACGGTCATATCGCCGGCACAATCGAGAATCCAGCCTTTGTCGGCGTGCTCGATGCCGCAAAGCTGCAGCTCAACGGGCAGGATATCGATTCGGTGCACGGTGAGCTCGTCTTCGGTGCGGATGTGCTGCGCGCGGAGAATATCAGCTTCAAGCAGAACGGCGGCGCCTATACGATGAATTGCACGACGAATCTCGCGACGCAGGTGCTCGACGGCACGCTGCGCGTCGAGAACGGCGACGTGCGCGCCCTCCTCGCCATCGCGAACCTCAAGAACGACATCTTGGACGGCAGGCTCAACGGCACGATTCGCCTTGCCGGTACGTTGGAAAACCCCCTGGCGGAGCTCAGTGCCGTCGTCGACGAGGGGACGGCGAGCGGCTATGAGATCCGCGACATGGCGCTCGATCTCAAGCTCGCCGACCACATCGTGACGATCCGTGAGCTGCGCGGCAAGCAGGGCACCGGCGTATTCGCGGCGAAAGGACGCATTCCTTTGAACGGCACGGCGATGGACGCGCAGTTTGCGGCGAACGGCATCGCTGCCGGCATGGTAGCGAAGGCGGCAGGCGCTGCGGCTGATGTGCGCGGTACGATCGACCTCGCCGTACAGTTCGGCGGTACGATCGAGAACCCGCAGGCAAACGCTTCCGTCGAGGTGAAGGAAGGCGGCATCGGCGCCTCGACCTTCGACGATATGACGGGGCTCCTGAGCCTCAAGGGCGGCGTCATCAGCATCGACCAGCTGCTCGTGAAGAAGAAGCTCGGCGACCGCAGCTACAGCGCGAGCGCCAAGGGCAAGGTTCCCGTGCGCAGCCTGACGGCGGCGGACGATGAGCGCCTTGCAGCGCCGGAGCAAATCGATCTCACGGTGTCGCTCGACCGCGCCGACCTCTCGCTCCTGCCGATTCTCTCGCCCGCCGTCGAGTGGGCACTCGGGCCGACGCAGGGCAAGGTGCGCGTGACGGGGACGCTCTCGCAGCCGCAGTTTGAGGGCGAAGTCAGACTCGCGGACGGTGCGGTGAAGTTCAAAGAACTCGCGACGCCCATCACGGAGATGAAGGCGCGCCTGCGCTTCGTCGGCAGCGGCATCTCCCTTGAAGAATGCACGGGCAAAATGGGCGCGGGATCCTACCGCATCGAGGGCAGGACAGCGTTCTACGGCGGGCGGCTGCACGACTACAGTCTCGACCTGCAGGCGGACGATCTCTCCGTCGTCAGCAGCTTCTACGACGGTCCCCTGTCGGCGGATTTCCACATCGAGGAAGGCGAGATGTTCGGTGAGACCATGCCGAAGCTCACTGGTACGATCCGCGTCCACCATGCGACGCTTTCCATCCCGTCCGTGCCTGATACCGAGAGCGCGCTGCCCGAGATGATCCTCGACGTCGGTGTGACGCTCGGCGACCGCGTGCGCTTCTACAATGCCTCCCTCTACGACATGCGGCTTTCAGGCGCCTTCCGCTACGGCGGCACGACGCATCATGTCGTGCCCTCGGGCACGATCTTAGTCGAGCGCGGTACGATCACCTACAACAAGACGCGCTTCACCATCCGCGACGGCGAGGCGTACTTCAACCAGGTCGGCTCGTTCTTGCCGAGCCTCACGCTCAAAGCCGAGGCGCGCTTCGGCAAGACGCGCATCTTCCTGCACACGAAAGGCCCCATCGGCGCGATGGAGACGCGGCTGACCTCCGTGCCGGAGATGAGCGAGACGGAAATCTTGAGCCTCCTGACCTTCCAGACGTCCGATTTGACCAGTGAGCAGGCGCTCAGATCGCTTTTGACTTTCGGACTTTCCATGACGATTCTCGGCGATTTCGAGGCAAATGTGAGGAACGCGCTCGGCCTTGACGAATTCCGCATTGCGGGCGAGGAAGTGTCAGCGGCGGATAAGTCGGGCATGAGGCCCGGTGAGTTGAATCGGAGCATGGAGTACAATCTCGAAATCGGCAAGTACATCAACGACCGCGTCATGCTGCGCTACAAGCAGGGTATCGGCAACAATGTGCGCTCCTTCGGCGTACGCTACGATTTCAACGATCGCGTGAGCGTCTATTGGAACCGCGACGAGGACGCGCAGTCCGTCGTCGGTTTGGAAGCGAACATCAAGTTCTGAGCGGCGAAGAGGAGGGAAGTCATGAAACTCGAAGAATTCTTGAAAGAACTGGAAAAGGTCGAGCTCCTGCCGCTCGAAGAAGAGAAACGCCTCTGGCAGGCGTTCAAGGAGCGCGGCGAGAGGGCGGCGAGGCAGCGCCTCATCGAAGCGTATCAGCCGCTCGTCTTCAAGACGGCTTTGCCATGGCGCGCGAGCGAGAGCATCATGGACATCATCCAGGAGGGCACGGTCGGACTCATCGAGGCGGCGGAGAGCTTTGACTGGCAGCGCGGCGTCGCGTTTAGCCTCTTCGCTGTCCATCGCATACGCGGCAGGATGCGAAACTATCTGCAAAAGGAGGGCAAGAGCGCTGTCGCCTGCATGGATGAGCCGCGTGCCGACGGCAGGGCGGCGTGGGAGCTCCTGCCCGATCCGGCGCTTCCCGTTGCCGAGCAGGCGGAGATCGGACTCATGGCGGAGGAGCTTCATCGCGCGCTCGCGCGCCTGCCGCAGAAGGAAAGGCTCGTCTTGGAGGGTGTCTACCTGAAGAGCGAAGCGGTGGGCAAGATCGCCGACATGCTCGACGTAAGCGCCGCGCATATCTATCGCCTGCAAAAGAGCGGCATACGCCGCGTGCGCGGCATGCTCTCGCGCTTCATGCGCTTTTGAAAGGAGGCAGCAGGATGGCCGGAGAAAGGGAAAGACTCTGCGCGCACATCCGGGCGGCGAAGGACTGGCTCGGGCGCGCGGAATCCTCTCTGGAAAGGGAGGAAGACATCAAGGGCGGCCTCAACCTCATGCTGGCGCAGGCGGAGCTGCAGCGCGCGAAGGAGACGCGCCGCAGGGAGCGCTTCGCGAAGCTCCTTGCGCCGGCGCTCGCGCTCGTCATTGCTGTCGGCGGCATTTTTGTCTATCGCATGTCGCTGCCGCCCTCGGAGAGGAGCAATGTCGCCGAGACGGCGGAGCGGCTCGCGGCGCCTGCCGCGCCGGTGCAGCCGCCGACACCCGCCGAGCCTGCAGCGCCGGCTGTGGAGTCTGCGCCGGTACCGGCGGATTCGGTGCACGGCGGCATAGTGCTCGCGCCTGCGGAAGCGGCAGACGCGCCCGCCGCAGAGGCAGCGCTCGAAGCGAAAGCCGTGCCCGCAGCGCAAGGGGAGCCGCGCACGGCAGAAGAGGTACGCGAAGATGCCGCGCCCGCGCCGCCGACGCAGGACATGCAGAAACTCATGCTTGCTGCGGGGCGCGTGCTGCGCGAATGATGTGGACATTGTGCGCCGCCCTTACAGAAACCTAACCAATCGGTCTACGCCTTTGGCTTGACCTCTTGGGGTTTCATGGTAGAATAGAGAAGAAACGAAGACCATAGGAGGTTGGAAACTTGGATATGAAGAGAACGCAAGCCCTCGCCGGTGCCATTGCACTCGCCACGAGCTTTGCCGCTTTTTCTGCAGATGCTTCTGCGGCTGTCGCCATCGTGGGTACGATGCAGAACGATCAGGAAATGAAGAACGCCGCTGCTGACGCGGAGGAGATCCAGCGTGTGGAGATGCAGTCTGCCGACGCGACCGCGGCCGCTTCCGCTAATACCGAGATGAAGGATGCGCGCGTCGAGGCGTGGGAAGCCACGCGTCCCGAGGAGCGCAAGCTGGAAGAAGAGGCGAAGATCGCCGACGGCAAGACCATCGTCGACATCGTCATCGACGGCGCCGGCAAGGAGACGATGCCGACGGCGCGCGCCGCTCTCGTGCAGCGCGTCGGCGATGTCTACGATGCACAGAAGGCACAGGGTGACCGCTCCGCCATCTTCGATACGGGCTACTTCTACGACCTCTACCCGTCGTGGCAGTATGTGCCCGAGGGCGTCGTCCTCACCTATCATGTCCTGGAAAATCCCGTGCTTCATTCGGTGAAAATCGAAGGCAACACGGTCGAGCAGACGGAAGACCTCGAAAAGCTCATCACGGTCGAGACGGGCAAGGTCATGAACAGCCGCGAGCTGCAAAAGAACGTCTCCGCCATACAGGAAAAGTACAGGGCGGACGGCTTCATCCTCGCCAAGATCGAGGATATGAACATCGACGCCGCAGGCGATCTCACGCTCAAGATCAACGAGGGCAAGCTCGAGGGCTTCGCTGTCAAGGGCAATACGAAGACGAAGGATCGCGTCATCCTGCGCGAGATGC
>CAMURM010000004.1 GCA_947097535.1 uncultured Selenomonas sp. | reverse complement strand
TAGATACAGCGCATCTGCGCAAATCTGGGCGACTTCATTTTATCAGCGTTTCCTTGAAAGACACTTTTTGGGAAGTTTTTGCAAGCAAGACCATGCGGTGCTGCTTGCAAACATACGACGAGGAGGAAGAACGATTGAAAAAGACAACAGGTAAGATGATTTTTTCATTGGCGGCTGCCATCTTGTTCGCTGTCGCTCCCTATAAGGCAGATATGGCGGCAAAAGAAAGCAGCGAGACGGTAAAGGATACTGCAGCTAAGTCAAAGGATGCAACGCAATTTACAAAGGAAAAGAACGAGGCTTTTTACAGCCTGCTGGATTTTGCTGACAAGGAAGAGGCAGAATTTGCCCAAAGAGGGCTGCTTGCTGCGCCGCAACAACTGGAAATCAAAGATGCCGACGGCAATATTATATGGAGCCAAAAAGCATATGACTTTTTAGAAGATATGCAGCCTTGTCCGGCTACTGTCAACCCGAGCCTTTGGGAAAACTCCAAAAATAATCATATCTACGGTCTTTTTGAGGTGCAAAAGGGCATTTATCAGGTACGCGGCTACGACATGGCAAATCTCACGCTTGTAGCGGGCGATAGCGGTTGGATCGTATTAGATACGACCATGGGCGTTGAATGTGCAAATGCAGCATTTGCGCTTGTAAAAGAGCATTTAGGAGAAAGACCAATCAAAGCGGTCATTATATCGCACCCTCACATTGACCACTTTGGCGGTGTGGGAGCTTTTGTGACAGATAAAACGGTAGCAGATGCCTCCTTACCCATCAAAAAACAGATTGCCAGCGCTAAGATCCCACTTATCGTGCCGGAGCATTTTACCTCCCACGCTGTAGAAGAGAATCTTTACGCAGGACACGCCATGAAAAGGCGTGCAAATTACCAGTACGGCGCACTTTTAGATAAATCCCCGACGGGCGTGCTGTCTATTGGCATTGGCATGGGGCAATCTAGGGGGACGGTATCTTTTGTCGTGCCATCTTATGAAGTAAAGAAAACCGGCGAAAAGCTCACGATAGATGGCGTTGAGATGGAATTTCAACTAACGCCGGGAACGGAAGCGCCTGCCGAGATGAACATATACTTTCCGCGCTATAAGGCGCTTTGGGCTGCGGAAAATTGTACGGCGACGCTTCATAACCTCTATACGCTGCGCGGTGCAGAGGTGCGCGACGGCAACGCCTGGGCGAAATATATCATGGAAGCTATGTCTCTTTACGCTGATCAGACGGAGGTCATCTTTCAGTCGCATAATTGGCCGCATTGGGGAAAAGAAGCCATCCGCTCATATATGCTCAATACCGCAGCAGTATATAAATACATCAACGATCAATCGCTGACGTACATCAATCAAGGCTATAACGGCGTTGAGATCGCCAATATGATAAAGCTCCCAGAGCGTCTTTCTAAAAATTGGTATACAAGACCTTATTATGGAACGATTGCCCATAATGCCATGGCAGTTTACCAAAAATATATGGGATACTATGACGCAAACCCGGTGAATCTTTTCAAGCTGCCTAGAGAAGTTAGTGCCAAGAAGATGGCTCACTACTTGGAACTTGGCAGCATGGACGCCTGTTTGCAAGAGGCAAGAAAAGATTTTTCTCAAGGAGAATATCAGTGGGTCGCTGAATTTACCAATCAACTGGTATTTGCAGATCCATCCAATCAAGAGGCAAGACTTTTGTGTGCAGATGCACTGGAACAGCTTGGTTATCAGGCAGAATCAGGTGCGTGGCGAAATTGCTATTTGACCGGCGCACTAGAGCTAAGAAAAGGAAATATGACAAAGCCATCTAAAAAAGGCAATAAATTTAGCCGCGCCCTCATGAGCCAGCTTACGCCGGAAATGGCATTTGACTACATGGATATTCTGCTGGATAAAAAAGCGCTGGCAAATCAAGATGGCGAGATCCTTTTTTACATTGAAGATCTAAAAAAATATTATAGAATCTACCTCGTAGACGGCGTTCTTCTCCATGCTGAAGATAAAGGGGAAAAGCCTGCTGATACTAAGGTTAGCTGCAATTCTAAGACGCTTCTTTTCTTACTGGCAGATTATGATGCATTTACCAAGACGGCAAAAATTGAAGGAGATGGCGTCTTGCTGCAAAAATTATCTGCCAATCTGACCGAGATAAACGAAAACTCTGACAGATTTAATATTATAGAGCCATAACTAACATTTTTGATAGTTGTAGGTGTTGCCCTAAAAATAGCGGGATTGAGATTGATTGCGGAACAAATGCTAAAAGATTTGTTGGGATGAATAATCGTCTACCGTCTAAGAGCCTAAAGAAACAGCTTTCCGAGAAAAAGGAAGATTTTCTCGGAAAGCTGTATTTGTGGTGTAAACACATACAAATTCGGAGACTCCAGCGGTAGCACAGAACACACGCACTCAGCCGCGATGATGCAGCGGCATCCGTATACGCAGCGGAATCTGCTGTACAATGCTGATGGCGATTGCGATGGCAAACGCAGACATAAAGCAGCTTCGCATAAAGGAAGGCATTAGGCAAACCGCTGTGTTCTATGCTATAATGTCTTATCGTCTCGATAAATGACCAATATTCCGCTATAGAGCCCGAAGGAGCTGGTTTGTTTGATTTTGGATAGACTAAAAGATTTTTTTGATTTGCATGGCGATATCGCGTCGATACAGGAAATTGCAAAGCGAATCAACGCCGGCGTGCGATTTCGCGGGACGAATCTCAGCGTCCTGATCTTGGCGATCTTTATCGCTTCGATTGGCCTCAACATGAACAGTACCGCAGTCATCATCGGCGCGATGTTGATCTCTCCGCTGATGGGGTCGATCCTAGGGATTGGCTATGGGCTTGCCCGTTATGACAGCATCTATATCCGTTCCAGTGCCGGGAGTCTGTTCGCCCAGGTCGTCATTTCGGTTGCTACATCGACGCTGTATTTTTCCCTCACCCCCATAGATACGCCATCGTCGGAATTGCTTGCTCGGACATCGCCGACCATTTGGGATGTTTTGATTGCAGTCTTTGGCGGTCTTGCAGGCATCATCGGCATGACGCGCAAAGAAGGCGGAAACGTCATCCCCGGTGTTGCAATCGCGACGGCTCTAATGCCTCCGCTCTGTACGGCCGGATATGGCATTGCTGCGGGCGTACTTGCGTATACAATAGGTGCGTTGTATCTTTTTTTTATCAACAGTTTCTTTATCTGCCTGACCGCATTCATCGTCCTAAAGATTATTGACATTCCCTCTAAGATCGAGCGGGATTCCGTGGAATTTTCAAGACAAAAACGCTACTTGCTGACCGCTGCCATACTTGTCACGATGCCCAGCTGTTTCTTTGCGTATCAGAGTGTGCAGGAAAATCTGGAGAACGAACAGGCGAAGATATATATCGAGGAGAATTTCAAAGTGCCGCCCCGCCTTGCAATCTCCTACACCATGGATAGTCAGAATAAAATATTGACGGTATTTACGATTGCCGGCATATCGGAGGATGATTTATCGGTATTGACGGAGAAAATGCACGAAAAGGCACATCTCAGAGCGTTCCGCCTGGAGATTTTTTCTGCGGAAACGGCGGAAGCACGTGAAGAGATGGAGGCAATGATCAATCGAAGGCTCAGCGAGGCTGAAAAAAGTGCCATCCCCTCTGTCCAGGAACAGCAGACGGTGAACGCACTCAAGTCTGCCAGAGAAGAAAGTGAAAAGCAGGGGACTTATATATTTGACTGGAATCGTGAGGCACATATCGTATTTCCGGAAATCTCCCGCATTGCCGTTGGGAGCGTGCGTGCCCCCGCTGCGACAGCAGATAAGTCAGCTTCTTTGACGGAAACGCCCATCGCTTTCGTATATCTGCAAGCCAATATGGACGAAGCATCGCGCACTCGCCTGACCGAATGGATTTCTGCCAAAGCACAGCACCGTGTACAGGTTCATTTCTTCTCCGAAATTCCACCAACGGAGGAAAAACGAGTGCCGTAATCTGTGTCTGAGAAAGTGCCTTGTAGATTGTGAAGAACAATATGTTTTCCTGTCCCATTTTCCTCACAGGGGTGTGCAAAAAATTCTACTTAGGGGGTGCAAATGCACCCCCTTTCGCTATGCCGAGAAGCCGCATAAATCAAGGTTTTTCGACGATACTCGCTTAACGATAGGCAGCGGGTGCAAGGGGGTGCATCGTTAAGCGGGTATCGTGGGTGCATCGTTAGATTGTATCAAAATTGGCGGTAAGACGGAAATTCTGCTTCAGTTGCTGAGGAAGAATGTAAAAAACGAGCGAGTCATTCAGCTCATCAAGAGATACCTCAAAAGCGGAAGCATGGAAAATGGAAGTATTGGAAGAAGCCGAGGACGAAAGTTCGGAATCTATGCAAGTTGGGCGTATCCTTTGAAACAGCCTACAAGGCAGGAATCTGTCGGAGAGGCTATTGGTGGACAAGCAACACGGTAGTGTGAGAGGACGGCGGCTAATCACCGCCTCCTACTCGATTGTATTTAAAATTTTTCAAAATAATACGATAGCATGAATAAGGAATGGATTGCCAGGGAGGGAATCGTATGAAGATCCATGGGAGCAGTACCGCAGCCAGCGGCATGAAGAAAGATTGGCCAGAGAGCCGGCGAGTTTCCGGAAATGAAAGACATGATGCCATCGCGGTTTCGGGGCAGAAAAATAAAAACGAGGCGGACAGAGCGAACGATCTCGTTCCTGCCTATCGCCTATCGCTCAGCGAGAAAGGCAAGGAGCTTGCCGCTTTGTCTAAGGCAGTACAGCAAAATGACGAAGGGCTTATCGCGAAGAATCCTATGGCGAAGCAAGGTATCGAGCAAATAGCGCTTTCCGACATCGAACCATGGAAGCCGCTGCGCGCAGAGGATCTTGATTGGGCGACGCAATACGAAAGGGCGTCTCTTGCAGAAACCATGACAGGCATCGAGGGAGGTATTTCTGCCGTTTTGCGCGGCGCCGCCCAAAATCCCCTCGCGATCGGCGCCGACATCCAGATGTATCTCGTTCGTCAGCTCAATGCCTACGGTCATCATCAAAAAGCGTTGGGACCATACGCTGGTCGGCGATCCTTATCTGAGCAGCGTCCTCGATCGTTTGGACGCACTTGATCCGAGTGGTGAAAATCCTCTGGTGAACGAGATTCGCTCCCTCGTCGGCATGACGATGAACGGCAAGGATATCGAGCTTTTTGACAAAGATGGCCATGGAGATCTCATTCGGGCTTACTGCGCTTATCTCGGCATCAAGCCGGGCGGTGCGCTGAATACAAAGGACAAGGCGGGCGACTATTTCAACGAAAAGACAGCGGCATACAGCTTCTTTCAGGAGATGAGCCGCAAAGCGAAACAGACGGAAAGGCTTTTGCATGACATGCTGGGCGAATCGGCGGAGGACGAAAAGAGGGAACGCCCCGCCGATCTCGCGCATCTCGTCGCCGACAGAAAGGACGAGCTTGCGGACGGCATGAAGGCTTACAAGGAAAGCCTGCGCACACTGCATCGCCTCGACGACGATGCGGGCGAAGGCGCAGACGGCAAACTGTCGGACAAAGAGAAAGCCGAAGAGAAAAAACACTTGCTGCCGAGTATCACAGCTTACGACTGGCAGAAGATTTCGGAGAAATACCTGCAGGAAAATCCCGAACTTGCCGCGATTTTCGCGGACAACGGTATGCGTTGACGAAACGTGAATCGAGGCATAGTAAAAGCGCCCGCCGCTGCATGATTTCAGCAGCAGAGGGCGCTTCCTTGTTGTTCGGGTGCCGTGTCGGCTTATGCCGTCCCCTTTACAGCCACGCGTACTTCAAAATGAAGAGCACGGTCAGGATGTACATGAGCCATGTCACCTCGCGGAACTTGCCGGCGGCGACGTGCAGGATCGTGTAGGAAATGATGCCGAAGGCGATGCCCTCGGCGATGGAATAGGCGAACGGCATGACGGCGATGCAGATGAAAGAGGGGATCGCCTCGGTGATGTCCGACCAAGGAATCTTCGCGACCTGCTGCATCATGAGGAAGCCGACGATGACGAGCGCCGGCGCCGTCGCGAAGCCCGGCACGGCGAGGAAGAGCGGCGAGAAGAAGAGCGCGACGAGGAAGAAGAGCGACGTCGTCACCGCCGTCAGCCCCGTGCGTCCGCCCTCGACGATGCCTGCCGAGGACTCAACGTAGGTCGAGATCGTCGACGTGCCGAGACAGGCACCGATCGACGTGCCGCAGGCGTCCGCCATGAGTGCGCCCTTGACGCGCGGCAGCCTGCCCTTCTCGTCGAGCATGTCAGCGCGCGACGCGCAGCCGATCAGTGTGCCGAGCGTATCGAAGAGGTCGACGAAGAGGAAGGCGAACATGATGACGAGGAAATCGAGCGAGAGGATCGCGTGGAAGTCAAATTGCAGGAATGTCGGCGCGATCGATACAGGCAGCGAGACGAGGCCGTTCGGCATGAGGCTGAAGTAGCCGCGCGCCGGATCGGGGATATAGATGCCGAGAAGCTCGCAGACGATGCCCATCCCCCAGGTGGCGAAGATGCCGATGAGGATGTGTCCCTTGATGTTCTTCATGACGAGAACAGCCGTCAGGAGGATGCCGAAGAGTGCTAAGAGCACGGTGACGCCCTCCGAGTGAAACGTCCCTTCCGCCATCGCCTTGGGGAACGAAAAGAGCGCGACGAGTTTCGGGCCGGCGACGACGACATGCGCGTTCTGCATGCCGATGAACGTGATGAAGAAGCCGATGCCGACGGAGACGGCGCTCTTCAATGTCAGAGGAATCGCGTTGAAAAGCGCCTCGCGCACATTCGTCACCGAGAGCACGATGAAGATCAGCCCTTCGACGAGCACCGCCGTCAGGGCAACCTGCCACGAGTAGCCCATCTGCCCGACGACCGTGTAGGCAAAAAAGGCGTTGAGCCCCATCGCCGAAGAAAGCGCGAAGGGCAGGTTCGCAAACGACGCCATCAAAAAGCCGGCGATTCCCGATGCGAGCGCCGTCGCCGTGAAGACGGCGCCCGCGTCCATGCCCGTGGAGCCGAGGATCAGAGGATTCACGGCGAGGATGTACGCCATCGTCATGAACGTCGTCAGTCCCGCCAAGACCTCCGTCTGCACCGTCGTGCCGTTCTCCTTCAAGTGAAACACATTTTCTAATATTTTTCCCATGAGAATATCTCCTTTTCCTTCTGAAAATTCGACGAATGATATCTTCATTCCAGGGAACCACAGAGCCGCCTTCGTACCAAGGGATGCGCGGCGTCTACCGGCGCCAGACGATGACCAGCGGCTTGCCGAACTCCTTCTTGAACTGCTTGCAGAAGCTCTGCATTTCAAAGTCGATGGCGCGGTGGTCGGCGCCGGGGGCGGCGATGACGGAGAGCGCGACGCCCTCGGCGGTCGCCGCGGCTTCAAAGCCCGTGACGAGTCCCTCGTACGTTACGTCGGCGGCCTCGGCGAGCGCGAGGAGCGTCGCGAGCTTGCGGATCTCCTTCCACTCGGGCGGCGTGACCATCATGGCGTAGCGGTACGAGCGCATGATCTTGTTGCTGATGCCGTGATGGAAGCCCGCGATGAAGGACGCTTTGAGCTGCTCCATCTGCGTCATGCCGTAGAGCGGCGCGTTGTTGATGATGAAGGCGGCGTTGCGCGCGTGCTCGTAGTAGTTGACGATCTTGCCCGAGTCGTGCAGCCAGGCGGCGACGGCGAGGAGGTCGCGCGAGCGCGCGGGCGCGCCGTGCAAGCGCCTGAGCTGGTCGAAGAGGCTCAGGGAGAGGTCGTGAACGCGCGTGAGATGCTCCATGCGGCGCTCCACGCGCTTCAGGTAGTTCTCGACGCTCGCCTGCAGGACGTCCTTGACGACGGGTGAGCCTGCGCCGTAGGTCTTGCCGTAGTATTCGTAAAAGACGCCGTCCCGAAGGCCGCAGCCCGAGACGATGAGGTCTTGGCCGCCGCTGAACTCCATGAGGCAGCGCGCGATCGTCGCGCCCGCGACGATGATGTCGGCGCGCTCCGTCGAGAGCCCGCCGAACTTCCGGCGGTTCGTGCAGCTCGACTTGATGATCGCCTGATAGCATGGCTCGAAGCGCTCGCGCGGGATGATGTAGTTGTGGATGCGCGCGAGCTGGTAGTTCGTCTTGTACTGATCCATCTTCGCGAGGTTGCGCACGGTGCCGCCGATGCCGATGACGGGCAGATTCCTGTCCTTCGCCCACGGGATCATCTCGCGGAACTTCTTTTCCACATACTTCACGCACTTGTCGAGGACGCCCTGCGTCACGACGTCCTGCATGCCGAACTTGTCCGTCATCGTCACGGCGCCGAGCGGCACGGAGACGGACTCTTTGATCTTGCGGTTCTTGACGAGCGAGACCTCGATCGAGGCGCCGCCGAGGTCGAACTGGATGAAGTCCTTCGCCGCGATCGTATTCACGACGCCGAGGTAGCCGAGATACGCCTCGCGCTCGCCCGAGATGATCTCGACCTCGATGCCCGTCTCCTCCTTGATGCGCTCGATGAAGCGCGCGCCGTCAGCGGCACTCCTCGCCGCCGCCGTCGCGACCGCGATGCAGCGCGTGACCTGCATGACCTCCATCATGTGCTTGTAGACGTGCAGGCACTCAAGCGCACGCCTGACGCCGTCCGGATTGAGCCGCCCCGTCTCCGACATGCCCTTGCCGAGACGGATCGCCTCCTTCTGCTGATACTGCAGGAAATAGGAGTGATTGTCGTTGATCTGCATGACGATGAAACGGATGCTGTTCGAACCCATGTCGATGATCGCCAGATTTTCCACCGCTCTTCCCCCTCGCTGCGTTTTTGTAGCTAAGGAAGCACGGATAAATTCAGCCACCCATCTTCACACAGCGGCGCAAATCCGGGCGACTTCATTTTATCCGCATTTCCCTAATTATAGTATAGCAATTCCGGCGCGATGCTTCAAGAGAAGCACTGCCCGTTCCTTGTGCAAAGGTGCGAAATACGCTATAATTCCAGTTGATATCATAAATTCTTAGAAACGGAGCAATGTCATGAAACAAAAACTGGCTTTCGCACTCGAACCGATCCAATCCTTCTTCCGCCATGAATCGTCGAGCGGCATCCTGCTGCTCTTCTTTGCCGTGCTTGCCATGGTGCTCGCCAACAGCGCCTGGGCGGGAAGCTACGAAGCGGCGCTCGCCTTCAAACTGCCCGTCGGCCCCGCCGAATACCACCTCGATCTGAGCGTGCTGCACTGGATCAACGACGGGCTCATGGCGATCTTCTTCTTCGTCATCGGCCTTGAGATCAAGCGCGAGTTCTTCTTCGGCGAGCTGCAGTCGCTGTCGGCGACGATGCTGCCCGTCTGCGCCGCTCTGGGCGGCATGCTCATGCCCGCGCTCCTCTACGCGCTCGTCAATGCCGGCGGCTCGCCCGAAGCGATGGCCGGCTGGGGCATACCGATGGCGACGGACATCGCCTTCTCGCTCGGCATTCTCGCCATCGCCGCGCAGGGAGCGCCGATCGCCATCGTCATCTTCCTGACGGCGCTCGCCATCGTCGACGACCTCGGCGCCATCATCGTCATCGCCCTCTTCTACACGAGCGACTTTTCAGCGGCGGCGCTCGTCGGCGGCCTCATCGCCCTGGGCGCAGCCTTTCTCATCAGCCGCCGCGGCGTGAAGAGCTTCCTCCCATACCTCGCGCTTGGCATCGTCGCGTGGTTTTTCTTCCTCAATGCCGGCATCCACCCGACGATCGCAGGCGTCGTTCTCGCCTTCGCTATCCCCGTCGACCGCCGTCACCCCGAAAAATCCATGCTCTACAAGATCGAACATGCCCTCGAACCCTGGTCGGCGTATGCCATCATGCCGATCTTCGCACTCGCCAACGCGGGCGTCTGCCTGCCCGCAGACTTCTCGGCACTGCTCGACCCCATCGCGCTCGGCATCGTGCTCGGTCTCTGTTTCGGCAAGCCTCTGGGCGTATGCGGCGCCGTATTCCTGCTGCGCCGCTTCCTGCGCCTATCGCTTCCCGCTTCCCTCGGCAAGTCCCACTTCCTCGGCGCCGGCTGTCTCGCCGGCATCGGCTTCACCATGTCGCTCTTCATCGCCTCCCTCGCCTTCCCCGACCCCGCGCTCCTCGCGACGGCAAAGCTCGGCATCATCGCCGCCTCCGTGCTTTCGGGCACACTCGGAGCCATCGTCTTCCTGCTGGCGAAGGGGAAGAAGAGTGCGGCATGAGCGCCCATCTTTCATACTCCGTTGAATCTTCCAATAAAATGTCAGCTTCTCATATTGACAAAACATGAGAAGCATATTACTATATTGGCGATATAAATAAAATTTAACATACGATAAGTGGAACAGGTGCCCTTCGGGGCTTAATAGGGAAGCCGGTAAAAGCCGGCGCGGTCCCGCCACTGTGAGGACGAGTGAATCTGCCGCGATTGCCACTGGGGCATAGATCCTGGGAAGGTACGCAGAGGAGCCATGATGCCGAGCCAGGAGAACTGCCTGTTTGACGCTCATCGATGAACCCACGAGCGATGGGGAGAGGAGCATGAATCACCGTGAAAAAAGCAAAGAAGCATCTGTTGTTGACCGCCTTGGTCTGCGGCGTTTCCCTGAGCATGGCGCATGACGCTTTCGCCGAAGAAGCTGCACAGGCTGCAAAAGAAGAGCCGCAGAGCAGCGTGTCGGAGAGCGCGGACAGCGAGTATCAGCTGCCCGATCTGACGATCCTCGGAGATCGCAGAACCTTCCGCGGCGGCATGATCGAGCGCAAAAGCACGACGGGCATCCTGGGCGAGAAGGATTCGCTGGAGCTGCCCTACAGCGTGACAACCGTCAGCCAAAAGGCGATCGAGACCTTTTCCACACCGCAGAGCGGCGTCATGGACACGCTCTCGCTCGTTCCTTCCGTGCGCGCTTCTTCGAGCAAGAGCGTCCACTCCGTGACGATCCGCGGCTTTCAGCAAAACGGCTATTCCATGTATATCAACGGCATTCCGGGCGCGATGAGCTCGGGCAACCTGCCTTACTACTGGATTGAAAACGCCACGGTGATCGCAGGTCCGAACCTCGGCGTCAACGGAACGAATCTTGCCGATACGGTTGGCGGCTCGATCAATTTCCAGTCGAAGAGGGCACAGGCAAAGGATAACACGGATGTACGCCTGGCATACAATGGCGGCAAATCGCTCGAAGAAGGCATCGACATCGGCCGGCGCTTCGGCAAAGATAAGGAGTACGGCGTGCGCGTCGTCGCCAACCACATCGGCGGCGAGACCGTACAGGAAAACAAGAAGCTCACGCAGAACAACATCTTCTTGAATTTTGACCATCACGGGCAGCATTCTACGACGAACTTGATGCTCGGGCACAGCCGCATCCGATACGACGGCGGCGGCGACGGTTTCAGCGTCGGCAATCTGACATCGCTTCCCAAAGCACCCGACGCGAAAAAGAGCTATACGCCGTCCTGGCTCTATCATACATACAAGGATACCTGGATCATCCTCAATCACGATCAGAAGCTCAGTGAGCATACAAAAGCATACATCAACTTTGGCTACCATAAGTTCGACTATGACGATTATTACGAGGGGACGCCGAAATTGACCTCAAACGCTGGCGACTTCACAATCAATGCTGAGTACTGGCCGCTCGGTCATACGCGCGTCTATCTCGGCGCGGGACTTCGCGGCGATTTTCGGACGGGGACGGTCAAGCACGAATATATCGTCGGCATCGATAAGAACTGGGTCAACCGCTTCTCGGGCGGCGGCAATCTTTGGAGCGGCACGGGCAATCTCTACCGGAACAATTCCTGGACGAGCATAGCGCTGCCCGATTATCAGCCGCCCTTGCAGTTCAAGCAGCAGATGACGGGCTATCACATCGTCGATACGATGAAGTTCATGAACGACCGCCTGCAGCTTACGCTCGGACTGCACGGGCATAAGTCGAGCTATACGCGCGTGGGGCAAAAGCGGCAGGATTCGGATGCGACGTGCCCGACCTTTGCCCTGAGCTACAAGTTCACGCCCGAAGTCATGGGCTACATCAGCCACAGTGAGTCGTTCAACGCAGGCACTCTCGTCGGCTCTTCCTATGTGAATCGCGGCGAAATCCTGCCGCCTGCCAAGACGAAGCAGGATGAAATCGGCGTGAAGATCAAAAAGGGCGACTTCGTCAACACGCTGAGCCTCTTCAAGATTCGCAAGGCGAATACGATCGACGTCATGCGCCCCGAGGGAAGGTACCGCCTCAACGACGGTGAGCAGAAGAACACAGGCTTTGAATGGTCGTTTACGGGAAAGCTGAACAATCGTCTCGATCTGGTTGGCGGCCTCATGTACCTCAACGCCGAGCAGTCGAAAACGCAGGGCGGCACGAACGATGGCAAAGCCGTCGGCGGCACGTCGAAGTTCTCCGGCACGATCGGCGCCGTCTACCATGTGGATCCCGCATGGTCCCTGATCGGCAGGGTCTCGTATCTCGGAAGCGCCAAGATCAAGAACGAAACGCTCGATGTACCCGCCTCGTGGAAGGTCGATCTCGGCGCCTCCTATGAGACGAAGATGGGGACGACGCCGGTCACGCTCACGCTGATGTGCTACAATGTGACGGGCAAGGACTACTGGGTGCCCGTGGCAGGCTCGGACGGCCTGCAGCTGAGTGCGCCGCGCTCCTTGGCATTCTCGGCGAATTTCGAGCTTTGATAAAGTCTATGGACAGGCAAACGGATTTCTGCGTTTGCCTGTTTTCGTCGTGCAGTTTTGGAAAATGACGGATGGGATGCCTATGTTGCTGGAAAAGATAAAAGCGATGGGGACGCTGCGCCTTTTACTATTGCTCCTGCCGCTGCAGCTGCTCGTCGCATGGTGGGGCATGCAGTCGGGATTGGCCGATATTTCTCTGGCATCTCTTCCGGGGATGCTCAGAGGGAATCCTGACGATGCACTCGCGGTGAGAATCCTCGTCGAGCTTCGCCTGCCGCGCGTTCTTCTCGCGCTCTGCGTGGGCATGGGACTGACGCTGTCGGGCATCATCATGCAGGCGATCGTGCAGAATCCGCTGGCTGATCCCTATATCCTCGGCGTGTCTGCGGGGGCGTATTTCGGCACGGCGCTGGGGTTGTTCCTCGGGCTCGGCTCCGTGTTCGGCGCCGTCGCCATCGGCGCCTGCTCGTTCGGCGGCGCCCTTTTGGTATCCGTCCTCGTGATCGTCATCGCACGCCGAGAAAATGGCGATCTGTCGAACCTTCTTCTGGGCGGCCTGGCGATAGGGCTCGTCTTCTCCTCACTGGCAGGTTTCCTCGTCTACAAGGTCAGCGATAAGGAAGGCATGGAGGCCGTCACCTTCTGGCTCATGGGCAGCGTGGCAAACGCCGCCCTGCCGCAGGTGCTCTTTCTATGCGCCGTTGTCGGCGCGGCGTTCCTTTATTTTCTGACGCAGAGCCGCGCGCTGAACATTCTTCTCCTGGGGCGCGATACGGCGATCACCCTGGGCGTCAATGCCGGGGATTATCTGGCAAAGTACCTGTTCTGCAACGGGCTTCTCGTCGGTCTCATCGTCTACAATGCGGGTATGATCGGCTTCATCGGCCTCGTCCTGCCGCATATCGTGCGCAGCCTCACAGGCGCCGACCATCGCGTGCTGCTGCCCGTCGCCGTCATGCTCGGCGGCATGGCGGCTGTCCTCCTCGACATACTTTCGCGCTCGCTCATCCCGATCCCGGGCGTCGAGATTCCTCTGGGCGTGATGTTCGCGCTTGTCGGCGCACCGCTTTTCATCTACCTCGTCTTCCGCCGAAGGTACGGCGTCTTCATGTAAGGAAACGGACAAGCCCTATGCCGAATAGGATGACACTTCTATGAACGAACAACGCAAAAACATCATACTGTATGCGGTGCTTGCCGCCGTTCTTCTTCTCGTGCCTCTGGCCGCCATGACGCGCGGCATCGTCAACGTCGAGCTGCACGAGGTCATGCTCTTTCTCCTCGATCCAAAAGATCCGCAGATTCCGCCGATCCATGCCGATGTCCTCGCGTACATGCGCGCGCCGCGCTTCGTCCTCTCGCTCCTCGCAGGCAGTACGCTCGCCGTCGTGGGAGCCGTCATGCAGGCGCTCTTTCGCAATCCGCTGGCGGATCCGTACTTTTTGGGCATCTCCTCGGGTGCAGCGCTCGGCGCCGTCCTGATGATGAGCGCCAACATCACCATGCTCGCGGGCTTTTCCGCCGTTCCACTGGGCGCCTTTGCCGGCGCCGGCATCGCGACCTTTCTCGTGCTGTGGCTCACGCGCTGCTATGGCGAAGGCAAGTCCTTCATGACACTGATCGCAGGGCTCGGCATCCACTCCGTCTGCAGCGCTGCCATCAGCCTCATCATCTCACTCGCGCCCAATTCGCGCACGGTGGCGAACATTTCCTACTGGCTGCTCGGCAGTCTGGAAAGGGGCAGCTGGGAGAAGAATCTTTATCTCGCCGCCGTCGCGCTGCCCATCCTCGCCTTCTTCCTGCTGCGCACGCGCGTGCTGAATCTCATGCTTTTAGGCGACGAAGAGGCAAGCACGCTAGGCTATCGTCTGGAAAAGAGCCGCAGCCGCTATATCCTCCTCTCTGCCATGGCGGTGGCGATGGTCGTCTACAACGCCGGCATCATCGGCTTCGTCGGTCTGGCTGTGCCCCATATAGCGCGGCTGCTCGTCGGCAGCAGCTACGCGCGGCTCCTGCCCGTATGCGCCGCCCTGGGCGCGGGCTTCCTCGCCTGGGCGGACGTTTTCAGCCGCCTGGCGGTTGAAAACGGAGAAATGCCGATCGGTCTCGTCGTCAGCCTGCTCGGCAGTCCGATTTTTTTGCATCTTTTATTGAAGAGAAAGCGCGGCTGATCCATGAAAAAGAATCTTTGGCACGGCATAGTCATCGGTATGATCTGCGCGGCGAGCGTCGGCTGCTCCTTTGCGCACAAAGAAGAGACAATGCCCGACACCGCGGTTCGCGTGGAGAATCTGCGCATCGACAACTACTTCGTGCAGGGAAAGAATGTGCAGGTCTTCGATGAAGTGCCGAAACGCGTCCTCGTCGTGGGTGATAATGAAACGGAAACCCTGATCGAACTGGGCGCCGCCCCCGCAATCCTTTTGGCCGCGGCAGAAAACGACGGCCCGTTCCCCATGAAGGAGGAAAACGCCCGCATTTTAGAAACACTGCCGCGTGCCATGAACCAGCAGCTTCATATGGAATACGTCATGCAGATTGAACCCGATCTCATCATCGGCAATCAATACTGCTTTACGCGAAACAGTCTGGGCAGCACGGACTACTGGAACGCGCACGGCGTAAGGACGCTTGTCAATCGCAGCAGCTCGCAGCCGCGGCGGCACTACATCACGGAAACCGTGGCGCAGGAGATGGAGAGCATCCGCGACTACGGGCGCATCTTCCATACAGAAGATGCGGCTGAGCGCATCGTAAAAGAAACGTACGACTGCATCGCCGAGATCAACGAAAAGGCACGAGCCTATCCCAAGCCGCGCGTCATGCTGATCGAGCTCATGAGCACGTTCGTTTCCTACGACAAGAGCAAGCTCGCGGGCAACATGGCGGAGCAGATCGGTGCAGAAGCCATCGAAACGCCGGCGGTCATCACCTTCGAGCACATCGCAAAGGAAGATCCCGACGTGCTCATGGTGATCTGCAGTCATGCAGAGTACGGCTCGTGTCTGTCGCAGATCTATGATCATCCGGGGCTGCAGCATACGAAATGCGTAGAGAATCGCCGCGTCTACAGCATCCCTCTTGGCTACACCTACGGGCCGCTCTGCCGCACCGTCGACGGCATAAAGATGATGGCAAAAGCCTTTTATCCGGGCATTGCTATTGACTAAGCAAAAGACCGTCTGCTTCCTAAATTTTTACCAATCTGCCATATCTGCCATTACCATCACTAAGAAAAATCCGCTATAATGAATGTAGCGAAAATATTTTATCAGAGGAGGTCTTTACGATGTGGAAAAAGTGGATGCTCTCTTTCCTTGCGCTGGCGCTCTGTGCGTTTTTGGGAAGTGCTGTGCCGGCCGAGGCGGCGAAGAAGGCGACGGAGAAGCCTGAGCGCGTGGAGCTCGTGCTTGTGCTCGATAAGAGCGGCTCGATGTCGGGGCTGGAATCGGACACGATCGGCGGCTTCAACGCCATGATCGAGAAGGAAAAGAAGCTCGATGCGAAGGTCAATGTCACGACCGTGCTCTTCAGCGACGAGATCGATACGATCTACGACCGCGAGGACATCCGCCGCATCAAGCCGATGACGGATGAGCAGTACGAGGTCGGCGGCACGACGGCGCTGCTCGATGCCGTGGGCTCGACGATCCTCAAGGTCGCGCGCACGGAGGGCATTTCCGACAAGGGCACGAAGGTCGTCTTCGTCATCATCACGGACGGCATGGAAAACGCCAGCGAGGAGTTCACGCAGGCGAAGGTCAAGGAGATGATCTCCGACAAGCAGGAAAAGGCGGGTTGGGATTTCATCTACCTCGGCGCGAACATCGACGCGGCGAAAGAAGCGGATAATATCGGCGTCAGCAGCAAGAATGCCGTGACGTACCGCAACACGGGAAGGGGCGTGCGCGGCAACTTCGACGCCGTCAGCGCCTATGTGGCGGAAGCCGTCGCAGATCCGGGCTCCGAGAACGGCAGTTGGAAGGATCACGTGGAAAAGGACGAGACGCGGGACTGACGTCTTGCAGCCAATGAATCTTACGCACCCCGCCTCGTCAAGACGAAGCGTGCGGAGGATAGCGGCACACAGCCTCCATACAACGCGAGCGGGAAGTCACCGGCAGCTGCCGATGGCTTCCCGCTCTTTTCCTGTGCGGCTCCTCAAGGCAATTTATCAGTGCTTCTTCCTTAACAATCGCCGCCTTTTCTGTTATAATAGAGTATCGCGACAAAAGCAGCCATGCGCTTCCTCGCGATGCGCGGGCTTTTCAGAGAGGATGAAACAATGACGATGCGACAGATCTCGCCGGGACAGGAGCGTTGGGCGCTCCTCATCATGGCGTTTCTCTTTGCGCTTGCCGCACCGT
>CAMURM010000003.1 GCA_947097535.1 uncultured Selenomonas sp. | reverse complement strand
GAGAGGACAGCGCAGATGCGTGAAGATGGGGGGCTGAATTTATCAGTGGTTCCTTAACGAAAGAGTCGGCACACAAATCGTGTGCCGACTCTTTTCTTTTTTTTGCGTCAAATATGCTGTTCAGCTATCGTTTGTGCTACAATAGAGGAGAAGGCCTGCGGCGGGAGGCTGCAGGCTAAGCATAGGACAGGCAAGGAGGAATTTCTATGCCAAATACAAAGAAGCGGCCGCCTTTTCGTTACGATATTGTGGGGAGCTTTCTGCGCCCCGAGGCGTTGAAGGAGAAGCGCGAGGCGTTTGCAGCGGGCAAAATCGCCGCGTCCGAACTCAAAGAGGCGGAGGATGCGGCGATTCGCGACCTTGTCGCAAAGGAGAAAGAGGTCGGGCTCAAGGCCGTGACGGACGGCGAGTTTCGCCGCCGCTACTGGCATCTCGACTTTCTCGCTGCCCTGGACGGCCTCGAGGAAGTCGGGGCGGCGCATTGGTCCGTGGCCTTCAAAGGCGCACAGCCAAAAGCGGCGACGGTGCAGATCGTGGACAAGGTGGATTTCGGCGCGCATCCGTTTTTGGCGCATTTTTGCTATCTGCAGTCGCTTGCGGGCGATGCGCTCGCGAAGATGACGATTCCTTCCCCGAGCATGCTGCACCTCATCTGCTGCGTGCGCGCGACGGATTATGCACCGATCGAACGCTACAAGGACGAGGCGGCTCTCTTCGAGGATATCGCGCTCGCCTACCAAAAGGCCGTGCGCGCTTTCTACGATGCGGGCTGCCGCTACCTCCAGCTCGACGACACATCGTGGGGCGAGTTCTGCGACCCCGAGAAGCGCAAGGCTTACGAGGCGCGCGGCTTTGACCTTGAAAAAATCGAGCGCGCCTACGTGGCGATGATCAACCGTGTGCTTGAAGCAAAGCCGGCGGATATGACGATCACAATGCACATCTGCCGCGGCAATTTCCGTTCGACCTGGTTCTCCTCGGGCGGCTACGAGCCTGTCGCCGAGATCCTTTTCGGCGGCTGCCATGTCGACGGCTTCTTCCTCGAATACGATTCCGACCGCGCCGGTGGTTTTGCGCCGCTGCAGCATATCCAAAAACAACGCGTCGTGCTCGGCCTTGTGACATCGAAGACGGCAGACCTCGAGGACAAGGAAGCGGTCAAAAAGCGCATCGAGGAAGCGGCGAAATATGTGCCGCTCAAGCAGCTCTGCCTCAGCCCGCAGTGCGGCTTTTCCTCGACGGAAGAGGGCAATATCCTGACCGAAGAGGCTCAGTGGCAGAAGCTGCGCCTCATCCGCGAGATTGCCGAATCGGTCTGGTCGTAAGGAGCTTTCCATGGCAAAGGAGAATATGCGCTTTTCCTGGGCGACGCTCGGCTGCGGTGCGATTGCCGGCGAGATGGCACAGGCCATGAAGCGCCTCGGCGGCGGCTTTTGCGGCGTCGCCGGCAGGCGGCCGGAAAAGGCACACGCCTTTGCAGCCGCCTACGGCATTGAAAAGGTCTACGAAGCGCCGGACGAGCTTTTCCGGGATCCCGACATCGACATCGTCTATATCTCAACACCGCACAATACGCATGCCCCGTATATCTGCCGGGCGCTTGCAGCCGGCAAACATGTGCTTGCGGAAAAATCCATCACCTTGAACAGCGCCGAGCTTTCCCGCGCTGCCGCCCTTGCCGAAGAAAAGCATCGCATCCTCGCCGAAGCCATGACGCTTTACCACATGCCGCTCTTCAAGAAGCTGGACGGGCTCGTTCGCTCGGGCGCGCTCGGCGCCTTGCACATCGCCCAGCTGAACTTCGGCAGCGATAAGCCCTACGACGAAAAAAACCGCTTCTTCAGCAAGGCGCTGGCGGGCGGGGCGCTCCTCGATATCGGCATCTATGCGCTTTCCTGCGCCCGCTGGTTCATGAGCGAAAAGCCGGAAGAGCTTCTTTCCCAGGTGCGGCTCGCAGCGACAGGCGTCGATGAAGAAGCGGGCATCCTGCTGAAAAACCGGGCGGGGGAGATGGCCGCTGTGACGCTTTCCCTCCGAGCCAAACAGCCGAAACGCGCCACGCTCGCCTTCGACAAAGGCTATATCGAAATCTTCGACTACCCGCGCGCCGACAAAGCGACCATCGTCTGGACGGAAGGCGCCTGCCGCGAGGAGATCGCGGCAGGCGCCGCCGACGATGCACTCGGCTGCGAAGTCCTCGACATGGAAGCCGCCGTTGCCGGCGAGGCGAACGCCATGCACCTCGACTATACGGCCAATGTCATGGAGATCATGACGCGGCTGCGCAGGGCATGGGGCCTGCAGTACCCGGAAGAGGCATAACATGCGCGATATGAATACACTTTTACTGGTTAGTTTTGCCGGGCTGCTGTCCGCAGGGGATAACTGGGTTGCCACCCTTTTATTGCCGAAGATCGCGAACGATTTTGCAAGCACCGTGCCTTCCATTTTTCAGCGCTGATCCTTTTCCTGCTCGCCTTGGAAGAAATCATCGTGTTCGCATCGTTCAAAACAAAGCTCGGCGGCAGCGAAGTATGAGGATTTCATCGTTCTTCAGCGTGTTGAAATAGCACTTCATCGAGGCGTTATCGTACGGGCATCCAGCCTGGCGTAGCCGTGCTTCATGCTGAGGAGGCTCTCGCAGCAATGACAGAAACATTTTTTACGAAATTGAGAAATCCTGCTCTTTCAGCCACTTCTTTTCTTCCTCATTCTCCGGAATGTCGATCCGCTCGATTTTGAAGATGACCGGTCTCGTCCCGTCGTTACAGCAGGCAATCATGATGTGGTCATCCTTCGTCCAGCCATGCATTATGGCGCCCCCCTGAAGTGCAGTATAAATATACCTGCTGATGGCATCCCAAGCCTCTGCGCAGAACGGCATCTTCGGGCCGCCTGCAATTTTATCTCTGTCCGCATCGCTTTTTACCAGCGTATTCAGACCCGTATGCCAGAAATCGTCTTTATCCCCACTTCTTTCAAAGATATATTCATCTCCGGCATGATAACATGGACACGGCCCGGATTTCGGATCGGCCAGATATTTTCCCTGATAATCGGCGAAACACATGGTTTCCAGCACGGTAACCTTACATTGATACTGCATCTTGCTTCCTCCTATCCGTTTATTCCACGTAGTAAACTCGGTCTTCTTTCCTCTTTGCCGCTTTTGGAATATTTCCATCCGGATAACCTATGACACAATGCCCGATGCCTTCCCACTCGCCTTCGATACTGAGCTTTTGCAGAAGTTCTTTCCCATACGCTGTCTCAAATTCTTCTTTTGCCCGGTGAATCCAGCAACTGCCATATCCCAGCGCATGTGCTGCCAGCATCAAGTTGCCCATCACAAGACTGCCGTCATATACATGATTCACCCAGTCCTTCTGCCCGAGCACGATCAATACAACAGGCGCGCCATAGAACGGATCGAACCCTTCCTTCCAGCCACCGATCTTACGGTTCATTTCTGACAGCTCATCCCGTATCTTCTTATTCGTGACGCAGATGATCTTTGTCGCCTGCTTTCCCATGCCGTTTGCCGCATACAGTCCGGCCTCGATAATTTTGTCCACATCCGTGCAGTCCAGAAGCTCCGGCCTGAACCTGCGAATACTTCTTCTATTTTCCATCGCCTCGATAATCAGATTCATATTGTTTTCCCCTTTCTTTTCAGTAAAATGAAAGTGATATTTTGCGAAGCAGGTGTATTGATGTTGCTGACACCGAAATATATCTTTGCCGATGATTTCCGCGACCTGCAGGATTATTTTTCTGCCAGACCGCATCAAACGGTGTCATTCCGGCAAGGAGAATACCTCTGGGCTCCGGACGAACCGTTCAATAAAATTTTTTACATCACGGAAGGCATCGCTCAGACCTTCATGGATCATGATAGCGGCAAGCGGCGCATTTTATCATTCCATGCACAAGGAACGGTTTACCCGATGTTCCATTACAAACAGTACAAACTTGAGAGCAGTCTTCTCTGCTCGGCGATGACGCATGTCAAGGCTCTGGAATTTACGCAAGAGCAATTTTCCCTGATGTTCGAAGAAAACGCCGCTCTGCGCCATTATGTCATCGACCACTTCTCTTCATCGACAAATCTTCTTCTGTATGAAATCGGGCACCAGGAACAAAATGATTCCTTCGTAAAACTCTGCAATCTCCTGTACCTCCTTCTGATCAGTGAAAGCGCCCGCAACCATTATCTACGCAATCTGACGCAGGAAGACTTGGCGAATATACTCGGCATCAGCATTAATAATGTGACAAGAAGCCTGACAAAGCTCAGACAGAATAACATCATCGAAACGGGCCGAAAAATCATTACGGTAACCGATCCGGATAAACTCGGTGAACTTTGTTCCGGCGAGACCTTGTAACCATCATCTGCTTTTATCGTACACAAAGCAGCGAGTTTCTTCTGCCCCACATGGGGCAAAAGAATAAAAATCAAAGCGACGAGGACATTGCACTGTAGAACTTCGTGCACAGCCGGGCGCAATCGAGCCGGAGGCAGGGATGATGCGTCAGATTTTCTGACTGAATTTATTGAGGAATCTCTAAAAAACGAAAACTATAAAGCGTATGATTGTAATCGCTTTACATATATGGTATTCTATAAAGCAAAGGAGGCGATTATGATGGCACAAGCAATGGTAAATTTTCGGATGGACGCAGACCTAAAGCGTGCGATGGAGGAAACCTGCCGCAAGATGGGGCTGACGATGACCTCCGCATTTACGATGTTCGCGGCAAAGGTGACACAAGATCGGCGCATTCCGTTCGAGGTCACGGCGGAACCAGATCCGTTCTACAGCGAAGAAAATATGAAGCGCTTGCGTGAAGCGATTGCGGACGTTGAGGCTGGGCGCAGCACATTGAAGCCGCATGAACTGATCGAGGTTGACTGATGGAGAAGCTGTGGCAGGATGAGGCGTGGGAAGCATATCTATATTGGCAGACGCAAGACAAGAAAACGCTGAAAAAAATCAACCGCCTTATTCAAGACATTGATCGAAATGGCTATCAATGCCAAGGAAAGCCGGAACCTTTGAAAGGAGACTTGTCCGGCTTTTGGAGCGTCCATATTGACGAAAAGAATCGTATTGTCTTCCGTATCAAAGATGGGCGCTTTGAAATATGGCAATGCGGCTCTCATTACAGGGAAAAATAGATACGAGCAAACACAAAAAGGGGCTGTCGCATGCGTCGAATTTGACTTATGCAGGTATTCCATGTGTCGAATGTAAGAATGACAATGAGGCATTTTACCGAAAGGGGCAAAAATCCATGGAAAGCAGGATTGCGAAGCTCATTTGTCTGAAAAGCCAGCCCGTGGCGGTGCTTCACGCTGAGGAGGCGCCTGCGGGCGCGATGCAGTTCAAGGAGGGCGTCTGGGGCTGCTCCGTCGCTCTACTCGCGGCGGCGAGCAAGGGGAAGACGGTCGTGTTTACGGATAAGACGACCGTCTGTCTCGGCGCGAAAACGGGCTTGGGGTTTCAGGATTACCCGCACGGCTGGATCGAATATTTCCTCTCTACGGGCGGCGAGCGTATCGGGCGAGAGGGCGAGTTTTACAAGAAGACGCCGGAGCTGGCGAGGGACTTCATCGAGGGCATCCGGCGTCATGACGGCAAGCCTTTTGTCGTCTGTAAGCCCTTGCGCGACGTTGCCGATGACGAAAAACCTCTTGCGGTGATCTTTCTCGTGAATGCCGATCAGCTCTCGGGACTTGCCACGCTGGCGAACTACGACCAAAGGACGCAGGATAATGTCAAGCTCCTCTTCGGCGCAGGCTGTGCGCAGGCGGTGCTTTATCCGGTGACGGAGGAGCAGGAAGGCGGCAGAAGCTGCTACATCGGCCTGACCGATCCGTCGGCAAGAAAATGCGTGCCGCAGGACATGCTTTCCTTCGGCATACCGTACAGCCGCTTTCTGGAAATGGAGCAGGAGGCGGAAGAGAGCTTCCTGACGAAGGCGACATGGCAGAAAATTGCGGCGCGACTCGCGAAGTGAACGGCAATATCCGTCCGTCAGATGGATGCAGATTTTTCGTCCGGCAATGCTTATTTTCATCCAAATAGGCCAGAATTTGGACGAAAGTTATTTGCTGTCTGTTCGAACATAAAAGGTGTTTCTTCCAGCCCCTTCTCTGACCACATAGCCCTCCTCGGCAAGTTTTTTCAATGCCGCCAGTGCAGAAGACCTGCCGATGCTCGGACAATGCGCCACAACATCAGCTCCTGTGAACTTGCCGATTTTTTCTTCGATATATTTTTTGACAATGTCATATGACGTGCTGTTTTTTCCGCTTTCGGTCATCCACCCGACGCGCTCTTCAAATTCTGTATAACAGGCCAAAATAACCTGCAACATATATCGGATGAATGGCGTCGGATCATTTTTCTCCTCATGCCATCCGGCATCCGCTTCTTCTAACGTATCATAATAGCGATCCTTGGTTTTCTCTATCTGCTTTTCCATGCTGATATATTTCCCTACACTATACCCATTCTTATACAGAAGAAGCAAGGTAAGAAGTCGACTCATTCTTCCATTGCCATCATTAAATGGATGAATACAAAGAAAATCACATATAAATGCCGGTATCAGTATCAATGCGTCGATCTTCGCCTTTGCGACAGCCTGCTCGTAGGCGCGGCAAAGATTTTCCACAGCATCCGGTGTGTCATGAGGGGCAACAGGCGTGAAGCGGGTAATTACTCGCCCATCGCGCTTTTTTTCGTTAATATAGTTTTGAACATTCTTAAAATGCCCGCCGTATGATGCGCCTGCTCTCTTCAAAAGATCACGATGAAGTTGGAGAATATAAGAAGGGCGGATCGGGATATACGCATGACTCTCATGAATGGTATTCAGCACGTCCCGATACCCCATGATCTCATTTTCATCACGATTTCTGGGAATCGTTTTTTCTTCAAAAAGCTGCTTCATGCGCGTGCTCGTCGTAACAATACCTTCGATTTTATTGGATGCTTCCGTACTCTGTATTTTCGCAAACGCAACCAATCGCTCCAACTCCACAGGCTTCTGACTGATGAATAAATCCTGCCTCCCCTTACACTCGTGTATCTTTGCGATCAAATTCACCATATCTGTATCCCAGGCTTGATCTGCCAATCTGCTATAATCAAACGATCTCATAAGGCACCCTTTCGTCCAACATCCTTTCTTTTCGTCCAATTATATTAAATTTTGGACGAAAAATCAATCCGTTGGACGAAAGATTGAATTTCTGTTCCCTCTGCGAACCTTCTCGGTGGTTGGCCTGAACATGAAAAAGAGGGCTGCCGCACAAGATTCTGCGCGACAGCCCCTGCTCTTCTGAAATTTTCGCGAAAGCGCGCTGCGCGCCTTCTCAGTAATTCTTCTTGAGCTGCTCGAAGTATGCCTGCGGATGAGCGCAGACGGGGCAGACCTGCGGTGCCTGCGTCGCTTCGCAGACGTAGCCGCAGTTGCGACACTGCCAGATGATCTTCTCGCCCTTCTTGAAGACCTGCTCGTCCTTGACGTTTGCCAAGAGCAGGCGATAGCGCTCCTCGTGCTCCTTCTCGATCTTCGCCACGCCCTCGAAGAGGCGTGCGATGTTCGTGAAGCCTTCTTCCTTCGCGACCTTGGCGAATTCGGGATACATCGACGTCCATTCTTCGTGCTCGCCCTCTGCGGCAGCTTCAAGGTTCTCTGCCGTATCGCCAATGCCCGCGACGAGCTTGAACCAGATCTTTGCATGCTCCTTCTCATTGCCCGCCGTCTCTGCAAAGAGTGCCGAAATCTGCTCGAAGCCGTCCTTCTTCGCGCGCGAGGCGTAATAGCCGTACTTCGTATAAGCCTGCGACTCTCCTGCAAATGCCGCCCAAAGATTCTTTTCCGTCTGCGAACCCTTCAATTCCATGGCAATTCCTCCTTGTGTACAGATACAAACTCTTCTCGGAAGGCAATGCCTCCCTTTTCTCGTATCATAACACCCGAGACGAATACCGTCAATCCCTATCTTTTTGCTATGAAATGATTCTCGTTCGCTTTATTGCAAAAGATACAACTCTAAAGTATAATACTCATGAGTAGTATACTTTAGAGTTGTATCTCTTAGAATGAGAGGCTGACATCATGATAGGCAGACAAAGCGAGATTCGGACATTGGAACGCATGCTTGCAGCGGCAGGTTTTCAGTTCCTCGTCATGTACGGCAGACGACGTGTGGGCAAGACGACCATTTTGCAGGAATTTGCCAAAAAGCATCCTTGTATCTTTTTCCCTGCGCAAGAAAAGAATGACGTATTGAATCTTCATGATTTTTCGCGAAGCTTGCAGGAATATTTCGATGGCGACTTCCTCCTGCCGTTTCCAAATTGGGAAAAAGCCTTTGCCTATCTAGGAAAGCATGCCGGGGAAAGCGCGGAGAAAATCGTCTTGATCATCGATGAATTTCCCTTCCTCGCGGAGCAAAATCCCTCGATCAAGAGCATCCTGCAGCATACCATCGATCATGCCTGGCAGCATATGAATCTCATGCTCATCCTATGCGGCTCAAGCGTCAGTTTCATGGTCAATGAAGTCATGGGCTACAAGAGTCCCCTCTATGGTCGTGTCACGGGAAAGCTCGAAGTCCTGCCGTTTGATTACTTCGACAGCGCTGCCTTTTTTCCCCACTATAGCATGGAGGATCGGCTGCTCGCCTATGGGATTCTCGGCGGCATCCCCCGCTATCTGAACGCCTTCGACAGCAAGAAAAGCATCCATAAAAATCTGCTTCGGGAAATTCTGCCGGAAAGCACCTTTCTGAACGATGAGCCGCAAATGCTCTTGCGCATGGAGCTGCGTGAGCCCGGCGTATACAACAGCATCCTGGAGGCGATAGCAAGCGGTGCGAACAAGGTCACGCAGATAGCCGATCGTATCCACGAGGATCGAAGCAAGTGCAGCAAATATCTCACGACGCTGCAGAACATCCGACTGATCGAAAAGATCGTTCCCTGCGGAGAGTCTCCGAGAAGCAAAAAAGGCATCTATATCCTGACAGATTTCTACTACAATTTCTGGTATCGCTACATTTTTTCCAATCGAAATTACTATGCCCTTTTAGGAGAGGAGGAGGCAGCGAAAGAGATTCTTTCGAATCTCCCCGAATATATGGGGGCGGTCTTTGAACAAATCTGTATGGAATATCTAAAGCGCATGGCGCTGAAGAAGGTTTTTCCCTTCATCCCCGCCGCCTTAGGCAAATGGTGGGGTACGCATCCGCTTCGCAAGGCGCAGGAAGATATCGATATTCTTGGCCTCAGTGCTTCCGGCGAAGACGGGTTGTTCTGCGAATGTAAATACCGCAATCGTCCGCTGCCCATGCAGGAATATGAGGATGTATTGAGCGCCGCCGAAGCATTCCCGAAAGTCATGCGACGCTATTTCGTCTTTTTCAGCAAAGGCGGCTACACGAAATCTGTGATTGCGCGCGCACGACGCGAAGGCACAGTCCTTTTGCACATAAAAGACCTATACTCTTTGGATGAAGCTGCCTGGCATCGAGGTGATACCGATTAAATGGTATCACGAAGCCCCTCATAAATACGGCGCCGGATTCACTGGTTCGCCGTTGATACGAACCTCGTAGTGCACGTGCGGCCCGGTGGAAAATCCCGTGCTGCCCATGTAGGCGATGATCTGGCCGCGGCGCACTTGCTGCCCCGGACGCACGACGATGGACTGTGCATGACCGTAGCGCGTCATGATACCATTCCCGTGGTCGATGTCGACCTTGTTGCCGTAGCCGCCGGCGTTCCAGCCGGCATCCGTGACGATGCCGTCAGCGGTCGCCACGATGGGCGTGCCGAAGTCGTTGGCGATGTCAATGCCCGGGTGGAAGTCCGAACCATTCCAGCGCAGACCGAACGGCGAGCTGACTTCACCGCGTGCCGGCCAAATCGACGGCACCGTGATGGACACGCCCTTCAGCGCATACGGTGTATTGGGAAGCAGCGCGGCAAATTCCTGCTGCTGTGCTTCCAAAACCTGCTTGAGCTGCTGCAGGCTCGCACGGCGGACGGCCAGACGCGTTTCGATATTCGTGAGCGCCGCACCGACGTTTTGCAGATCCGGCCCCATGTAGGGGCCGCCCTGTCCGTCCTGCGCTGTCGCCGCATTTGCAGCGTCGGCAGGCACGGCCGCTGCATCAGCTGCTCCAGCCGTGCCCGACATGCGGCGCAGCTCATTTTCCATCTGCGTCAATTCATCCAATTCCTGCTGCAGGCCATCGGCTTTCTTGGACAGCTGCAGCAACTGCTCCTGCTGCATACCACTGACCTGCCGCAGCCGTTCCAGTTCCGCGTCGTCGCTTCGCACGAAGAACGTCGTATAGATGCCATAGGAAAACATGCCGATGAACAGCACGAGAGCGACAGCAAAGGATGCGATACCGATCTTCGCCATCTTTGCGGAGAGATGTATCGTATGAATGGTATCCGAAACATCGGGAACGATCTTGATCGTGAAGCCTTTTTCCTTATCCAAAAACCCATCTCCAAACTTCAAGAAAATGCCGATGCGTTTTCTTCAAAACAAAAACATATATCCCGCATGCAGTCTCCTGTATGCCGTCATTCGGGGCGGACGCTCATCGCTTTTTCGAGCGCTTCCGCCTCTTCGCGCGTAAGCTTGTAGTTGGCGCAGCGCCCTCCCTCGATGGGTTTGACATAGCTGCGCGAATCCTCGCGGGCAAATATGCTCGAAAAGATCACGCCGTTGTTATGCGAGTCGAGCATGGCAACGGCATAGCTCAAGTCGCTGCCCATATCGGCAAAAGCACTGAAGCGCACGATGCCGATGCGCGTCGTCGCTGTTTGCAGCAAGGCATCGAGGCGCTTGTTTTCCTCTTTGAGCCGACGGTTTTCCTCCGCCACACCTTTCATTTCCCTGATATGGGCGAGCAGCATCTTTTCGAGGTTTGCGCCCTCCACACCTGTCATCATCTCATAGTAGCGGCTCTTCATGCGCGATACATTGTAGATCTGATAAATGATCAAAACGAAAAGGATGATCATCAGAACCAATAGAAAGATGCCAAGGAACGCTTCGTTATTGCCAAAGAAATCCGCCAGCTGTTTTGTATTCATGCCAATCATTTCTCCTCAAATCAAGATGTTTCACGTGAAACATGAACATCAAACGGTAAACCGATCCCCAACGGAGAATTGCCGCAAGGCGGCCTTCTTATCCGCCAATACTTTGCTCTTCTTCTCCAGCAGGGAATCAATGATGCGGTTCAGCTCATCCTCGGAGGAAAAATCAATCTCTATGCGATTCTTTTTTCCCTGCGCCCGTATGCGCACCTGTGCACCGAAAAACATCTTGAGCTTTTCTTCCGCTTCTTGCAAAAAGAGGTCTTGCCGTTCCTTCGGAGGCTCACGCTCTTCATCTTCGGCTTCGGCGCTCTTCTGCAAACGCTTCACAAGCTCTTCCGCCTGCCGTGCCGAACATTCGCGCGCCATGATGATGTCCGCCGCTTCCCTCTGCAAGGCGGCGTCCGTCAAGACGACGAGCGGTCTTGCCTGCCCCATGCTCAGGCTGCCGTTTGCCAGATACTCCTGCACGCGCGCATCGAGCTTCAGCAGGCGCATCATATTCGCGATATGCGAGCGGCTGCGCCCCACGCGCTCTGCCAGAAGCTCCTGCGTGAGCCCGAAGTTCTGCAAAAGATTCTGGTAGGCGCTCGCTTCTTCGATCGCATTGAGATCTTCGCGCTGCAAGTTCTCGATCAGGGCGATCTCCGTGCTCGCGGCGTCGCTCAAAGGGCGCACGAGTGCGGGAACCGTCGTCAAGCCTGCGAGCCTAGCCGCACGGAAACGGCGCTCGCCCGCGACGAGTTCATAGCCTTTTTCTGCCGGAAGCTGGCGCACGAGGATCGGCTGCAGTACGCCATGCTGCACGATGGATTCCTTGAGTTCATCCAAAGCGCTTTCATCAAATTCCTGACGCGGTTGATACCGATTGGCGCATATCGCTTCCAAGGGAATCTCCTGTACCGCGATACCATTCGACATTTCCGCTTTTGGTATCACGACATCTTCGGTATCGCCTGCTGCTTCTGCCGCAGGCTTTTCTTTTTCAGCCGCCTGCTCCTTTTCCGCCGCTTCCCCTTCGACTCCTTGCACAGGAGCAGGCGCTTCCCTTTCTTCCGTATTGGTATCAGGCGCCTGCGCGGTTTCTTCTTCCTTCACTTCCGGCGTTTTCAATTCTGTGGGAAAGAGCGCGCCGAGCCCTTTTCCCAATGCCTTCCTAGCTGTCACGCTCCGTTACCTCCTTTGCCAAGTCCATATAGACGATGGCTCCCTTACAGTTCTTGTCATAGGCAACGATAGGCTGGCCATACGACGGCGCCTCGCTCAGGCGCACGGTGCGCGGTATGACGGTGCGATAGACCTTGCTGCCGAAATGCGTGCGGACTTCTTCAGCGACCTGCACCGAAAGATTGGTTCGCGAATCGAACATCGTCAAAAGCACGCCTTCGATTTCCAGCGCGGGATTCAAGTTGTTCTGAACGAGCGTCATCGTATTCATCAGCTGTGCCAGCCCTTCGAGCGCATAAAACTCGCATTGGATCGGCATCAGAACGGTATCCGCCGCCGTCAGCGCATTGAGCGTCAGAAGCCCCAGCGACGGCGGGCAGTCGATGAGGATGAAGTCGTACTTTTCGCGCACGGCATCGACGGAGCGCTTCAAACGGTTCTCGCGCGAGATGGCTGCGACGAGCTCGATCTCCGCGCCGGCAAGCTCGATGTTCGCGGGCAGAAGATCGACCTCATAGCCCGTATGAAGAATCGCCTGCTCCATTGCAAGGTTTTCGATCAATACTTGATATATGGTCGTCTTCAGATCCGATTTATTGATACCGAAGCCGCTCGTCGCATTGCCCTGCGGATCGGAATCGATGAGCAGTACGCGTTTGCCAAGCATGGCAAGACCGGCGCTCAAGTTTACCGATGTCGTCGTCTTTCCTACGCCGCCCTTTTGATTGGCGACTGCTATAATTTTCGCCACGTTCTTTTCCTCCATAAGCTTTTCTTTTCCTATTATAGCATGATATACTGATGGGGGAAAGTTATGAATGAAAATCGATGTTTCACGTGAAACATCATTGCCCCCGAAAGAAAGAAGGAATCTTATGCCCGTTTACAATACGGTTCTGCTCGATATCGATGCGAAGGAAACGCGCCGCTATGCCGGGCTGCAAAAGGCGCAGGATTTCGATGAAAAACTCATCGAAGAAGCCTGCCTTGAAGCGCGCCTCCTCGCCGTGCCGCGCGGTATATGGCAGATGTACGATTACGATGCGGCGGCGCAGACGGTGCTCGCCGATCCGCCCTTCACGATGGAAGGAAAGCTCATCGCCAAACATCTGGCGAAGGCAGAGAAGGTCATCGTGCTCTCGGCAAGCATTGGTGATGCCATCGAAGAGCATGTGACAAAATATTTCTCCGACGGACGCTACGCCTACTCCGTCATTCTCGATGCCGCCGCTACGGCCGCCGTCGAGCAGGTCGCCGACGCGATGGAAAAAGCCATCGAGCCGAAGATCGCGAAGGAAGGCTATACGATGCGCTGGCGCTTCAGCCCCGGCTACGGCGACTGGCCGCTGGAGCAGCAGCCCGAAATGGTTCGCCTCGCCGAAAGCGAGAAGATCGGCGTCCGCCTCAGCGACGCCTCCATGCTCGTACCGCGAAAATCCATCACCGCCATCATCGGACTCGTCCCGCAGGAGAAAATTCCGGCACAACATACACCAAGCGGCTGTGCTGCCTGCGACAAGTTCGACTGCCCTTCGAGGAAGGTTCCTGATACTAATAACCGAACCAATCTATAAATGATACCAAAGCAAGGAGAATATCAATGATCCATATTTTTGACGGCGCCATGGGAACGATGCTGCAGGAAGGAGGTCTGAAGGCAGGCGGCTGCCCCGAGCTCATGAATATCGAGCAGCCCGATGTCGTGCGAAAGATTCACGAAGCCTATATTGAAGCCGGCGCGACGATGATCGAGACGAACACCTTCGGCGCCTCTGCCTTGAAGCTCGACCACTACGGTCTGGAAGACCGCGTGGCGGAAATCAACGAGGCGGCCGTGCGCCTTGCGCTTGAAGCCTCACGCGGGCGCGCTAAGATCGTCGGCTCTCTCGGTCCCACGGGACGCTTCATCGTCCCCCTCGGCGACCTTGAGTTCGAAGATGCCTACCAATCCTTCTACGAGCAGGCGAAGGCGCTCGCCGATGCAGGCGCCGACTATCTGCTCTTTGAAACGTGCATTGACATACAGGAGATGCGCGCCGGGCTTCTTGCCGCAAAGGATGCGACGAAGCTGCCTGTCATCTGCCAGCTTTCCTACAGCGAGGACGGCCGCTCTGTCACGGGCACCGATCCCCAGACGGCCGCCATCACGTTGGAAGCTCTCGGCGCCGACATCATCGGTGTCAACTGCTCGCTCGGCCCCGAGCAGCTCGTACCCATCGTGCAGGCGCTCGCGGACAACTGCACCGTCCCCATCAGCGTCCTGCCCAACGCCGGCATGCCGCGTCTCGAAAACGGCAGAACCATCTTCCCCATGGGACCAGCTGAGTTCGCGAGCTGGGGCGAGAAGCTCGTCGCTGCCGGTGCGACATATCTCGGCGGCTGCTGCGGCACGACGCCCGCCCATATCAAGGCGCTCGCAGCTGCCGTGAAAGATCTGCCCGATGCCGAGCGAAAGCCTGCCGATCGCCGCCTGCGCCTCACGAGCCGCAGCAAGACCGTCATCGTCGACAAGGATTTGCCGACCGTCCTCATCGGCGAGCGCATTAATCCGACAGGACGCAAGAAGCTCGCAGAGGAAATCAAGAATGGTTCACTCTTCTCCGTAAAGCGCGAAGCCGTCGATCAGGTTCGTGCGGGCGCGCGCCTCCTCGATGTCAACATGGGCGTCGGCGGCATTGACCAGGCGAAGGCAATGCACGATGCCATTCGAGAGGTATCACAGATCACCGACGCGCCTCTGGCGATTGATACCAGTGATACCAAATCGCTCGAAGCCGGCCTCCGCGCCTATCCGGGGCGCGCCCTCATCAATTCGGTCAGCGCGGAGAAGGAGCGCATTGATGAGTTCCTGCCACTGGCAAAGAAATACGGCGCCGCCATCCTCTGCCTGCCCATCACGGAAGAAGGCGTACCGAAGACCGCCGAAGATCGCGTCGCCGTCGTCAATGGTATCATTGAAGCGGCGAAGGCGCACGGTCTGAAGGACGACGACTTCCTGCTCGACGGTCTTGTCATGACCATATCCGCCGATCAAAACGCCTGCCTTGAAGTGCTGAAGACACTGCACCTCTACCGCACGCGCTTCGGCTATCCGGCGACGATGGGGCTTTCCAACGTCTCCTTCGGCCTGCCAAACCGCCCTTTGATCAACAGCACCTTCTTCGCCATGTGCCTCGCTGCCGGGCTCGACGCGCCGATCATGAACCCCTACGATGAAAAGATGCAGGACGCCTTGATGGCGAGCGCGGCACTCCTCGGCAAGGATCCGCGCGGCATTGACTTCAGCCGCAACGAAGCGAACCTCAATATGCCGAAGAAGGCGGCGACGGCAAAGCCCATGGAAGGCGATGTGATCGCCGCCATCAAGCAGGCGGTCATCGACGGCGCTTCCGAGAGCATTGCCATGCTGACCGAGCAGGCAATCCGCGAGGGGCACTCGTCGAATGAAATCACGGAAAAGGCGCTTACGGCAGCTATGAACGACATCGGCGTCGACTTCGGCGCAGGCCGCGTCTTCCTGCCGCAGGTGCTCCTTTCCGCCGAGGCAATGCGCTCCGCCTTCCAGAAGATCAAGGAGCTTCTGCCCGCACAGCAGGAAGCCAATAAGGGAACGGTCGTCATGGCGACGGTCAAGGGCGACGTGCACGACCTCGGCAAGAACATCGTCTCGGCACTTCTGTCGAACAGCGGTTTCAAGCTCATCGACCTCGGCAAGGACGTCGATGCTGATACCATTGTGCGCACCGCGCTCGAAAAGGAAGCCGACATCGTCGGTCTCAGTGCTTTGATGACGACGACCATGACACAGATCGACAAGGTCGTCAAGAAACTGCGCGACGCAGGGAGCGAGGCGCGCGTCATCGTCGGCGGCGCCGCTGTCACCGAGGACTACGCCACGAGCGCCGGCGCCGATGCCTATGCGAACGACGGTGTGAGCGCCGTCAAGATCGCCAAAAACTTCGTCGGCGAATGAGCGATTGCAATGTTTCACGTGAAACGCGGCAAGACAACGAAACCAATGTTTCACGTGAAACATCGAAAAAGAAATGAAACCAAGATTTCATTTGAAACATGGAAAACGACTCTTGTTTCACGTGAAACATCAAAAACAAAAGAAGAAGGAGCTCCCGCAAAGGAGGCTCCTTCTTCTTTATACGTTCTTCCTTATGCCAGAACCTTGGCAAGGCGCATGTATTCGGGATCGAGCTTCTTCTTGTTCGTCACGGCATCGTGCAGATCGATGGCAACGACGTTGCCGCGATGGAAGCCGAAGACGACGTTGGAAAGACCCGAGAGGATCGCCAGAGCCGCCTTTTCACCGAGCTGACTTGCCTTCACACGGTCGATGACGGACGGCGTGCCGCCGCGCTGGATATGTCCGAGCACGGAGACGCGCGTCTCGATGTCCGTATGCTCGGCGATGAAATTGCCGACGTCGATACCGCTGCCCGCACCCTCAGCGACGACGACGAGGATGTAGCGCTTGCCCTTCTTATAGGCTTCCTTGATCTCGTTGCTGATCTCTTCGAGGTCGAAGTCCTCCTCGGGCACGAGGATGTACTCCGCGCCGCCGGAAATACCGCTCATCAGCGCGAGCCAGCCGCAATGCCTGCCCATGACCTCGAGGACGACGACGCGCCGATGCGCCGACGCCGTGTCGCGCAGCTTGTTGATCGCGTCGATGATCGTGTTCGCCGCCGTATCGCTGCCGATCGTATAGTCCGTGCCCCAGACGTCGTTGTCGATCGTCCCCGGCAAGCCGACGATGGGGATGCCGTGCTCCTCGCTCAAGAGCGATGCGCCGCGCAGGCTGCCGTCGCCGCCGATGATGACGAGACCCTCGATGCCGCGCGCCTTGAGCTTCTCATAAGCCTCCGCACGGCCTTCCGGCGTCATGAAGCGATGGCAGCGCGCCGTGCCCAGGAACGTGCCGCCGCGCTGGATGATATCGCCGACGTCCTTCCTTTCCATCTTGAACATCTCTTCGTCCAATATGCCACGATAGCCGTTATGGATGCCCCACACCTCTGCTCCCTCGAAGAGTGCTGTGCGCACGACGGCGCGCGTCGTCGCATTCATACCGGGGCTGTCGCCGCCGCTCGTCAAAACACCGATACAATTCAACATCGTAAAATCCCTCCCATAACCCATGATAGAGAAGCGAAACCCTTCCCCTATCCAAAGGAAAACCTTTCCTACATCATACCACATTAGCGCGGGGAAATAAAGGAATCACTTAGCGTTTACCCATGCTACCCTAAAATACTTGACAAAAAAGAAACGGAATGATACATTAAATTTGTAAGCTGCATAACTGACGGATGTGGATGACCACAAGGGAGTGCAGCGGGAAAAGCCGACCGTCTGGGCAGCCGAGAGATTTGCTGCGCCCATGGTCGTTTTTTTATTATCTGAACGACTCGATCTTGCACAAAAGGAGAGAACTCCGATGAAAGAACTCGAATTGAAATACGGCTGCAACCCGAACCAAAAGCCCGCACGCGTCTATATGGAAGACGGCGAGCTGCCCTTCCAGATCCTGAACGGCAAGCCTGGCTACATCAATCTGCTCGATGCCATGAACAGCTGGCAGCTCGTGCAGGAGCTCAAGGAAGCGACCGCGCTTCCCGCCGCCGCCTCCTTCAAGCATGTGAGCCCCGCGGGCGCCGCCGTCGCCGTTCCCCTCTCGGATGCCCTGAAGCAGGCATACTTTGTCGAAGGCGTCGAGCTCTCGCCCGTCGCGACCGCCTACATACGCGCGCGCGGCGCCGATCGCATGTCGTCCTACGGCGATTTCGTCGCCCTCTCCGACCCGTGCGACGCCCAGACTGCCTCCTTCCTGCAGCGCGAAGTCTCCGACGGCATCATCGCGCCCGCCTATTCCGAAGC
>CAMURM010000002.1 GCA_947097535.1 uncultured Selenomonas sp. | reverse complement strand
CTGGAATGTACTGGCGAACGTCGCCTTCGGTGTGACGGCGGCATGGGCGGGACTCCTTTTGGCGCGCGCGGCACTCTGAGGAGGCACTGATTTTAAACCAGGTTCAGATAATCTCGTCGCCCATCTACAATGGCATAGATCGTTACACGCTTCTGTTCTTTGTCGACTTTGTAAAATACGAGATGTTTCTCGGCAATCAGCACGCGATAGCCTCGTGCACGGATTGTCAAGGAGGTGTGGTTCCTGAATACGGTCTTATGATGAGGCAGTCAGCGCCTATACAGCAAACTTTTCCTCTCACGGACAAGCCCCCAAAGCATCTTGGCGGCTTGTCCTTTTTTGTTGTATATACGACGGCGGGAAAGATATAGGCAATGATAAGATTTTAATGTATAATGATTACGGAAAGCGTTGCTAAAACGGAGTTCGTAAGGTGGATGTTGCATGTATTTGAGCTGCCTTACATTGAGGACGGGTGATTCTTTATGTCGACGAATTGGCTTGTTGCAGGTATGTTCTTCTTGATCGATGTGGCTTTGTGCTGGTGGGCATGGCTTCAATGCTTTTCTAAATTCAAAAAAGCGACAGCAGGCATAAACGATGCGACAGCTTTCTTGCAGGGCATTCCGAAAGACGATTATGCAGCAAGGTTCGAGGATATAGACAAAAATCTCAAGAAGAATTCATTCCTTGCGGAGAGTTGGAAAAATTTTGCGGCTTCCTTGACGCCGCTCACGGAAAATGATCGCCATGCGCTGTATTCGCCGATGTCTGCAAGCGATTTCTTCCGCTTGGGTGACATCACGCGTGCCATGAATCTCTCGTACTGGCAGAATTTCGGCGGTATCTTCACCGGCATCGGTATCTTCGGCACGTTTTTAGGGCTGGTGCTCGGTCTTTGGGATGTTGATTTTGCCAGTTCTGATATTGTGCTTCTCAAAGAGAGCATCGGCACTCTTCTCAGCGGCATCTACATCGCCTTTCTCACATCGTTGTTCGGTATATTTTGTGCAATCGTTTATGGATTCGTTCACCAAAAGTTTATTGAAAATCTGCAAAAAGCCGTGGAAAATTTCGGTGCAGCGGCAGAAAAAATGTATCCTTGCCGCACGACAGAACAATGGTTGGCAAAAAGCTATGAGGAGGACGGAAAGCAAACTACGCAGCTCCAAAAGATCGGTCAGGATACAGCCGATGCACTCAATAAACTTTTTGAGAACCAGATGGGACCGGCGTTTGATACACTTTGCCAGAAGCTCAGCGACGCGCTCGATCAAAAACTGTCGCCCGTTTTTGATAATCTCCGAAACGCGATCGAGGGACTGAATCAAAATGGCATTGCGTCGATTGCTCAAGCGCTCGGCGATTCGCAGAAGACGACGCGTCAAAACAACGAAAGCATACTTAAGGCGATCGAGAAAATCAACAATATGCCACAAGATATGACGGCGATCTTCCGGGAACAGAAGCAAGAAACTGCACAGATGGTGAAGGACATCAAAGAGCAGACAGAAGGACAACTGAAGGCATTATTTGACTTTTTGCAAAAGAATCAAAAGGGCATGGAACAGAATCTGAGCGGTGCAAAAGATTTGACAGAGCAGATGACGCATAAGATGAATAAAGCATTGGCGGATTTCAGCAGTGCGATGAAAAGCAGCTTGCAGGAATCCTTGCAGCAGCAGCAAGAGGCGTCTCTCTCCGTCAGCAAGGATGTCGGCACGCGCATGGGTGAGCAGATGGAAGCGTTTTCTAATGCTTTAAGTCAGGTGGAAGGAGGCATGGCTTCTACGCTCAAGGTGCTGCAGGACATGAACCGAGACTCCACGGAACTGACGCGCACTACCATGCAGGGGCTCAGCACTGCACTGACGACGAGTGCAGAAGAAGCCGCGAGAAAGCAGCAGGCGGCCGCAGACACGATGACGGCACGGGTTGCCGATACTGTGGCAGCGTGGTCGAAGAAGCAGACAGAGGTTGCCGATACCATGGAAAGTCGTGTGGATGACATCCTTGTGAATCTTGCCATGCAAACAGGCGCGATCATCAAGCAGATGAATGCGATAGGTGCGGAATCGCAGACAAATATGCAGGCCTATGCCACGCAGGCGAAAGAGGCGATGGAGGCGGCAGTATCGTCCTTGCAGACGGCATTGGCGGCACATAATGCAAGTATGGAAAGCGCCCGTTCGCGCATCGAAGGAATCTGCAATACGGTAGGCATCCTCGTTCAGAAAATGAATGACTCTGGCAATACGTTCAAAAATGCGGCAAAGCCGGTAGAAGCGGCGACGAAGGAATTGCAAGACGTCTTGCATAAGACGACGACCGAAGCCAAGGCGCTGCATGACACCATGGGCGAGCAGCTGCTGAATCTTATCGAGCATGGCGAGAAAAGCGAGACGAATCTCCAATGTTTGACGAGGAATCTGCAAGCGGCGGAGGAGCGAACGGCAAAGGCATGGGAGCATTACAAGGCACAATTTGATAAGGTCAGCGGTGAACTTGAACGATCCACACAGATCGTTTCGGAGCGGCTGGCAGAATACAATGAGACGATGAGTCAAGGAATGCAGGAGAATTTTTCCACTTTTGCAGCGAAGACAGGCGAGATCATCGGCAAGCTGGCGGGAGTCGTCGAGGAATTCAACGAGATGGCGGAGAATTTCACCGGCAAAGAGCCGTCTAAACGGGGTACATGATGATGCGCAGCAGGCGGACGGAACACGCGGAAGAAATCAAAGACTGCTTTACGTTGAGCATCAGTGACCTCATGGCAGGTCTGTTGGCGGTGTTCATCTTGACGATTTGCTACTTCATCTTGAACTTCAGCCAAGCGACAGCGCAGTTGACCCAAAACGATGCCAAGCGTGCGGAACTTTTGCGGGAAATCTATGAAGAGCTGCAGGAAGACGGCATCAAGGTGGAGATCGATGAGCGGCACGGCATCTTGCGTATCGCTGAAGGTGCGCTCTTCGACATCGGTCTTGCCGATGTGAAGCCGGAGGGGCGCAGGATCGTGCAAAAGCTCAGCGCCATCTTGGAAAAAACGCTGCAGTCCGAAGAATACGAGGGCAGTGTAGAAACGATCTTCATCGAGGGGCATACGGATAACACGCCGATCCACAACGGTATCTTTCCGTCTAACTGGGAACTTGCCAGCCAGCGGGCGATCAATACATGGCGCTTGATGACCGCTGTGCAGCCCGCCTTGAATCAGCTGAAGAACAAGGGCGGGCAGCCGATTTTCTCCTGCAGCGGCTATGCCGAAACACGCCCGATCGCCGATAACGGAACAGTCGAAGGACGAAAGGCAAACCGGCGCATCGACATCCGCTTCAGTATGACGCCGCCGGGAGAGGAAGAAATGAGCATTGTCAAATTCATTCGTGGAAAGATGAGGCAAGATGAGTGACGAAAAGAGCCCGGATTTGAAAGGCGCCATCGCGACGATGCGGCGCGATGTCTGCACTTCTTTGCGCCCGTTTACCGTGAAGGCATGGCATCTGCCACAGCTGAAAAGCGCAGAAAAATGGCTGGACAGGATGGCGTCTCATGTAGATCCGACGGTAAATTTACAGGAAATTTTAGCAAAGCTTTTGCGCGACGAACCTTTGACTTATAAAGAAATACGCAACATCCCCTATATCTTGCATGACGACGCTTGCAGCATGGAGCTTTTGCAAAAGGCGATCAAGCTGCTGCACCTAGAGCGGGCGAGGCATTGTCATCGACTGCTTTGCGCCTATGTATGGCGTTATGACGCGAGCGAGAAAACGCATGCGATTGCCAAAGTCCTGCGCACGGCCTTACGACGTTCGCCCCCACCCGCGCACCAGCGGTTCCTCTGCCATGCGGCAGAGCAGCCGGATCTCTTTTTCGGCGCCAAAAGCGTGAAACTCATGGCGGAGTTGCTCTACACGAAAGAAAATGTCGCCGCATGGCTGGCATCTTTTGCCCTGCCGCAGACGCTCAAGGGCGGCAATTTTTTCCTGCGCGTGCTGCAGACATATTATGAGAATCCGTTGTTCTCGCTGGAAAAGCAATATGCACTTTTCCGGGAAATCAAGAAAGATCCCGCATACAGCAGCCTTCTGCCGATAGCCGCAAGCTGCCTGATACCAAAAGTTGATGAAGCAGAGCCGACGCTGAAAAGCAAGTGGAAAAATGAATTGCTCGACGACTTTTACCGTTCTTGGGGCGATCCACGCTTTACAGTCAACCGTGTGAGCTGGCAGCCGGTTTCCGAAACTGCGAAAAGAATCTTTTTACGGTGGATTGCAGAAAGGGATATGAACCTCTTTTTCGAAATCGTTCAGAAAACAGCAGTCGATCCTGCATGGCCGTATCGAAAAGCCTTTTGGCAGAAGTATCTGCCTTATATCAGCAACACACGGGTTTTTTTCGGCAGCCATGCAATCCGTTATGCAAGAAGGCTGCGGACCCAGGAAGAAACCCTTTCTTTCGGAAGATACAGCGGCGGATTTTCGGATCAAAGCGTATTCGCTTTTGAGTTGGATCGTTATATCTTCATTGAATGGAGTCATAAAGGCAGTCTTCGTGTTTTTGGGAAGGAACATGCACAGCAGATTTTTGATGAAACAACGTGTTTGACGAGAGAGGAAGTCTTCTCCTGGAATCCGTTGGAATACTGGCGTCATGCGGGTAAGGAAAAAAATCGCTGGCAAGAGAATGTCGCGGGCTGGATTGACGAAAATTGTACATTGGGGTAACGAAAGGGAGTGGACGGAATGGAGGCGCTATGGCGCGAGGAAGAAGAAGGAGCGCTCTTTTCTGCGAGAAGCAGGGAAAACGCGTGCCTTTGGGATCGACTGGAGATGCTTGTCTTCGATGAAAAGGCGCGGACACAAGGCGATGGTGTGCTGCTGCCGCATGAGAGCATCGTGCTGCTTTCCGACGAAGATGCAGAACTTCTGCAGCTGCCCGAGCGCAATCCCTACGCATTTTCCATACAAGCGAAGGGCGATCTCGGACACAACGACCTCCACTATAGTCTCGAAGTCCTGCGCAGCAACGGCGCGGTTTATATTAATCCCCGCTTTCGCGGCGCATTCCTTCATATTGACAGTGAAACCGTCTACCGCTTGAGTCTCGACCAATATCAGATTCTCTGCCTGACTCAGGAAAGCAATCAGCGCGTACCGTCGCTGCCGCGTCAAGAGCTGCAGCACTACAACCTCATACAGCTCTCGCAGGTGCAAAAGCACGCGAAAGCTGCTAAGGCAAAACTCCATGACTATCTGTCGGAGAAAAACAATAAGATCATCGTGCCGGCACGGCTCGACATCGCTTTCAAGGAAGAGGCGGACGGCGGCGCCCGCATTGCGCCGATCCTCTTAGAAGCCGATGACAGTGGCCGCCTTGCGCCTGTTGATGTCGAGGAGTTTCAAGAGGTGTTTGCAAGAAATCGCCGCGTGCACAGCATCTATCGGGGCGCGGAGCGGAACAAACACTACGTCTGCTCTGCGGAGATCCAAGACGGTCTGCAAAAGATTCAACAGACGAAGCCTTTGCGTCCCGAAGAAAAAGAGCGGTTCAAAAAACAGCCCAAGGAGCTTTTTCCCGACCGGATCTTTTGCTTCGGTGAAATGTTTACGGAAGAAGAAGCGCAGGAGATCATGGAAAATGACCTACCGCTCTTAGAGCGTCAAGATGCTGGCTGGCTGCCTGCTGAAGACAGCTTCGAAGATGCCCCCGCGCTGCAGGAAGTCCCGGAAGAAGCTGCAGTAGAGGAAAAAAGCGCCACAGCGTACTCCGATCGCGTGAAAGGTCTCGTTGACATACAGCGTCCCATATACTATGGCAGCGGGAGCAAGACGGATTGGCTGCAAGGAGAAGGAGAAGCAGCAGACGATGAAGCAGCAGATGCGCCAAAGACGCGCGCATTTGCAGAAGAAAAAGCGTCGGCAGAAGCCTCCTTGCACGAGTTATATGCCTCTGCAGAAAATATGGAAGTCGACCCTCGGCTTGCGCCGGATGCTGCGATCGCTGTTGCTGCTGTTGAGAAAAGCTCGCGCATGGCGGCAACAGAAACGCCGCAAAAAAAGCACCTGCAGGCGCTCGACATCAAGGCAAATTTTGAAAATGTGGACTATGACCCCAACCGGAAAAAACGTGAAGGCCGTGTAGACCCTCGCGCCTTACGGGAAAACATTCGGCTTCTGTCCTATCAAGAAGACGGCGTCGAGTGGCTTTTTCAAGCGTGGACACATGGCTATCGCGGACTCCTGCTCGCTGACGACATGGGACTGGGGAAAACCTTGCAGTGTCTCGCCTTCATCGCCGGGCTGAAGAAGGACAGCAGTCATGCGGCATGGAAAGAAAAGCCGATCCTCATCGTCGCACCGATCGCTCTCCTGAAGAATTGGCAGAATGAATATCAAAAATTTGTTGCCGACGATGTGTTTTCCGACATCATTTCGCTGCACGGCGCAGGTCTGCAAAATTTTGCAACGGGAGATCTCACGCCGAACGGCAAGAAGAAGCTCGAGATTCGTCTGCCGGAGGGTGCCATCGGCTTAACGACCTATGAAACGCTACGTGACTACCAATTCTCCTTTGCCGAAATCCCATGGGGTATGATCGTCATCGACGAGGCGCAAAAAATCAAGAATCCCTTCACGGGTGTCACGAAAGCGCTCAAGGCGATGCAATACGAGTACGCCGTATGTTTGACGGGTACGCCGGTGGAGAACTCATGGATCGACCTCTGGAGCATCATGGACTTCGTGCAGCCGGCGAAGCTCGGTGATTTGAAGAGCTTCCAAGGCGAATATATTGCTCCTTTGAAGCAGCTCGGCGAAGATCGGGGGGCGATCGAGAACTTGGGACGGCGGCTCAAGGAACGTCTGGCGCCTCTCTTTTTGCGCCGCATGAAAAAGGACAAACTCGACGGCATTCCGAAGAAGCATGTATTTTCTTGCCCTGAAGAAATGCCCGCGTATCAAAAAAGTTGTTACATGGCGGTACTCCAAGCCGGACGCCAAAAACTGCTTCAGCCTTTGACGATGATTGCGAAGCTGCGCGATATATCGCTGCACCCCGATCTGGGCAGCAAACAGGCGAAGGCGTTCTATGCGATGGCGCCCGATGATGTCATCGGTCAATCGGCGCGTTTGATTCGTCTGTTTGCCATACTCGAAGCGGTGCGTCAGCGCGGCGAAAAGGTTCTGGTATTTCTTGTGAGCCGCAAGATGCAGCTCATTTTGCGGCACTTGCTGCAAGAAAAATTCAAGATACAGGTCTTGCCTCCGGTGAACGGCAGTATCCACGGTGCGGCGCGTCAAAAAATCGTCGATCAGTTCAGTGCAGCAGCCGGATTCCAAGTGCTGATCCTCTCGCCGGAAGCGGCGGGCGTAGGCTTTACGATTACAGCGGCGAACAACGTCATCCATCTGAGTCGCTGCTGGAATCCAGCGAAGGAGGATCAGGCGACGGATCGCGTCTATCGCATTGGGCAGAAAAAAGAGGTCAACGTTTACCTGCCGCTTGCTTGCCATAAGGACCTTGGAAAAAGGGGCAGCTTTGATGAAAAGCTCGATGCGCTGCTCTCTTACAAGCGCCAACTTAGTGAAAATGTTCTGTTCCCCACAGAAGACAGTGCGCGTGATGGCTTGCAGCTTTTCGATGAAATCATGGGTGCCGCTGTCTCTGCTGCATCCTGCTATCATTGGACGGTGGAAGATATAGATTCGCTGAAGGGCAAGATCTTCGAGCGCGTCATTGCCGATCTCTACGATGAGATGCCGCAGCACCATGCACAAAAGACGCCGGATACGAATGACTACGGCGCCGATGTCGTTGTGCTTTTGGCGGGAGTGCAGCAAGGGCTTTTGATTCAATGCAAACATGCAGAAGACCCGCAGCGCCCGTTAGGAAATAACGGCATTCAAGAGATTGTCGCTGCGGTCAGTCACTATAAGCGAGAATATCCGGGCGTAGAATTTACGCCACTCGTCGTCACGAACGGCAGCGATTTCACGGCGGGAGCAAAAAGACTGGCAGAGGATAACGGCGTAAAACTCGTCACGCGAGCAGCGCTTGCCGGCATGTTGGCAGAATATCCGTTGGTGAAACAATATTGACGACTTCGAAAGCGGCTGCTGCAAAATATGCGGCAGCCGTTTCTTCTTGTCATGGCAGGATTTGTATAGTATAGTTATGGCATAGGGAAAGAATAGGGGGGAGCGTCTATGGAAACGAGAGTGGATCGCTGGTACAGCGAGCGCTTGCAGAGGGAGATGACGGTGCGGACGTATGGGGTGGGCGGCACGCCTGTGCTCGCTTTTCCGCCGCAGGAAATGCTCTCCGATGCGTATGAGAAGGCCGGTGTCGTCTATACGCTAGCGCGTTGGCTCGAAGGACAGCGAATCCGGCTCGTGACGGTCGAGACGATCGACGGCGAGACTTGGTTCAGCACGGATGACCGCGAGTGGCGCGCCAATCGTCAGGAAGCCTACTATGAATATATCGTGGAAGAAGTCGTGCCGTTCATGCGCTCACTCGATTGGGACGCGCATCTGCCGCTTACTGTCGGCTGCGGCTTCGGCGGCACCCATGCGGCGATCCTCTTCCTGCGTCGCCCGGAAATCTTCTCGGGTCTTGTTTCTCTCGCCGGCTCCTACGATGCCAAGACGTTTTTCGGCGGTTGGCTGAACTGGCAGCTTTACAACAACTCGCCGCTCGATTTCCTGCCCAACATGGCGAACGAGCACCCCTATGTCGAGATTTACAATACGAGGAAGCTCGTATTTTGTACGGGGCAGGGGCAGGGACTCGATGAGCCGCGCCGCACGACAGATCTTCTGCGCGGCGTGCTGCAGGACAAGGGGATTCATGCCTGGGTCGACTTTTGGGGAACGGACGTCGATTACGGCTGGGATTGGTGGAAGAAGCAGCTCGTCTATTTCCTGCCCTATGTGCTCAGGGAGTGAACGGCAGTGAAGATACAGCAGCTCTTGCTGCGTTTTTGAAAGAAAGTGAAGTGAAGAAATGGCGGATATCATAGCGGAGAACCTGCACGGCATCATCGGTGACATCCTCGCCGACTACAAGACGGATCGCATCATCGACAAGATGGACGTGTTCTGCCGCCCCGACAAGAAGTCGGTCATCGACATCCTCGACAAGCTCGTGCGCATCGTCTTCCCGGGCTACTTCAAGGACGAGCACTACCGTGTCTACAGCGTCGAGAATAATATGACGATGGTCATGGAAGATGTGGCTTATCTGCTGAACAAGCAGATTGCCATCGCCCTGCCGTGCAAATGTGCGTCTATGCAGTCGGAAGAGGTCATTGCCGATCGTGCGCAGGAGATCACGCTCGCCTTCTTTCGTGCCATACCGAAGATTCGCTCCTACATCGAACTGGATGTTCAGGCAACGTTCGAGGGCGATCCCGCAGCGTCGAGCGAGGCCGAGATCATCTACTCCTATCCAGGTCTTTACGCGATCTGCGTGCATCGCCTCGCGCATGAGCTTCATGTGCTCGGCGTGCCCGTAATCCCGCGCATCATGTCCGAGCACGCGCACAGCCGCACGGGCGTCGACATCCATCCGGGCGCGACGATCGGCAGGAGCTTCTTCATCGACCATGCGACGGGCGTCGTCATCGGTGAGACGACGGAGATCGGCGAACATGTGAAGATTTATCAGGGCGTGACATTGGGCGCTCTCTCGACGAAGGGCGGGCGTTCGCTCAAGGACAAGAAGCGGCATCCGACGATCGAGGATCATGTGACGATCTATTCGGGCGCCTCTATTCTCGGCGGCAGAACCGTCATCGGCAAGGGCGCGATCATCGGCGGCAACGCCTTCATCACGAAGTCCGTCGCGCCGGGCACACAGATCAGCGTGAAGAATCAGGAGCTGCGCTACGACAAGTTGCGCGATGAGATGGAGCAGCTCGATTTCGAGCGCGAAGCCCCGTGGTTCTATGTGATATGAACCTCACCGTTTTCTCTTGTTGGCATTTTGGATAATGTATTTTTTACAAAAACTGTTGACAAGGAAGGCTCAGAGTGCTACCATAATACATGAAGTTCATGAGAACATAAAAACTTCATATCGATTGGGTTAGGTGTCGCAAGACTTAATAGGGAATCCGGTTAATGCCGGAGCGGTCCCGCCACTGTAACAGCGAGCGAATCTGCATGATGTCACTGAGGAATTTCCTTGGGAAGGCGTAGAGGAGCGATGACCTGGAGCCAGGAGAACTGCCTAGCTGACAATCACCGTTTGACCTGCGAGTGATGGGGAAGGGGATTATTGCGCAACGCAATGAATCCCGGCTGAAGGCCGGGTTTTCTTTTGTAGTGCCTCCCCTCCGAAACCCCTTCCCCTTCGCGGGCAAAGGGGATTACTTTCGGCGGAGAGTTTTCCCTGCGGCTTGGGCTACAGGGGAAAGCATTGCTCATATATTATTTCCGATCCAGTTCTCTTTTGCTGCTCTGCAGCAGCTCCGTGTGTGGAGACACGGAGCTTCCTTTTTCAAGACCGGTTTTTGCCTCGATGACTTGACATTGGGTGCAAAGCCTGCCATAATTTTTGAGAAGCAGCCTTTGATGGGTGTTTTCCCATGTGCTTGTTTTCTGATTTTCAAAGGAGAGATATTGAATGAAGAGGAATTTCAAGAAGATGCTGGCCATGTCGCTTGCGTGTGGCGCTGTCTTTGGCTTGGGGGCACCTTCCGTGGACGCGGCTTACATGTTGAATCCTGAAGTTACGGATGCGACGCCCGCACTTCTTGAGGCATCGGAAATCGGTGCTTTGAAGTACGATAATCCCAAGATGCAAAACCTCCCGAACAAGGACGCTATCCTCGTCATGAGTTTCGGCACGACCTTCAAAGATTCGCGCGAGAAGACGATCGAGGCGACGGTCAAGGCGATTCAGGCAGCGCATCCGAATGTGAAGGTTGAGTTGGCGTTCACTTCGCATATTATCGTCGATCGCATCAAGGAGAAGGAAGGCATCGATATTCCGACGCCGGAAGATGCTTTGAAGCAGCTTAAGAAAGACGGCTATACGCGTGTCGCTCTGTGCTCGCTCGATGTCATTCCGGGCATGGAATACGCTTACGACAAGGCGATTTTCAATGAATATAAGACGGAGTTCAAGAAGATGACGCTCGGCACGCCGCTCATCTACTGGCAGGGTCAGGAAGAGCAGCGCGACGATGTCAAGGAAGCGCTTTCAGCGCTTTCGACGCAGTTCCCTGAGGTTGCTGATAATGAAGCTATCCTCATCATGGCGCATGGAACGCCGCATCCGGCAAATGCCTACTACAGCGTCATTCAGTCGGGTATCAACCGCATGCAGCTCAAGAACACCTACGTCTACACGGTTGAGGGCTGGCCGGGCCTTGAGGATATCATTCCTGAGCTCAAGGCGAAGGGCATCAAGTCCGTCACGCTCATGCCGATGATGATGGTTGCCGGCGATCATGCAAACAACGACATGGCGGGCGACGAGCCGGATTCGCACAAGTCCATCCTCATGAAGGAGGGCTTCAAGGTCAACACGTACATTCATGGCATTGGTGAAAACGGGCTCATCCGCGGTCTCTTTGCTGATCGTGCGAATGAAGCATGGGATATGCTCGAAGCGAAATAAGAAAAGCTAACACATCTCCTTTCAATAGAGAAAAGGCTGTGCGTGAGTCGAATTTGACTCATGCACAGCCTTTTCTTTTGCCCACACTCTATTTACCTCAGTTATGATTTCTCGCTCAGAAGGGGGAGTTCCGACATCTTTTGGAGCATGATGTTCGTGTCTACCACGCTCATGTGATGGTCGAGTGCATACCACAGGATGCTGTCCCGCGGATTGCGGACATAGAGGTGTTCCGCTCCCGCATAGTACAGGAGATATTGTGTCTCCTCCGGTGTCAGCTTCATGGCAAGGGCGAGGGAAATGACCTTGTTCCGTGAAGGATTCTTTTTGCGTCCGGCGAATATATGATAAGCATAGAGCCGCTCCAGGCTGGAATCTCGGACGACATCCATTTTAGACAGATGTTTTTCCGCCAGAAGATGATTCAAATATTCTGCCAGCGTGTATCGACAGAAGTCTTTTTGGTTGTCTACAAGAAATCCCTCCAGTCCGGAGGCCTGGTGCAGATCGCCTTTCAGTTCCTCGGTGCTTTTTGGCATGATGCGCCCCCTGCAACAAATTGATCTACTTCTATTTTATAGGATAATACGATACAGGGAAGAAAGCAAGGTGATTTCTTGGATGCCAAAATAACCTCATATTTCGAGGAGATTTTTCAAAAGATCCGGCTGATCAAAGCCGGTGATAAGGGCGAAGTCTGGCTGGCGTGCGAGAGATCGGGGAGATTGGTGGTACTTAAGCGCATCGCCTCGACAGGGCTTCCCTATATGACGCTCAAAGGCAAGGATTATCCGTTGATTCCCCGTATCCTGTATTGCATCGAGGATAACGGCGAGACATTTGTCGTGGAGGAATATGTGCAGGGTGAATCCCTGCTTGACCGCATCGGGCGTAAAGCATATCTTTCGGAATCTGATGCAGAGAGCGTTCTCTTGCAGCTATGCGAAGGTCTTGCCCCGATTCATACGCAGGGCATTATTCATCGTGACATCAAGCCGTCTAACCTTATTCTGCAAAGCGGCTGCAGGATTCGGCTCATCGATTTCGATGCCGCCCGCATCTTCAAGGAGCATGGCAGCGAAGACACGACACATCTCGGCACCAAGGGCTATGCCTCGCCGGAGCAATTCGGCTATGGTCAGACAGACGAAAGGAGTGACATTTACTCCATCGGTGTAACCATGGAAAAATCACTGTCGAAGGAATACAGCGGCTATCTTACCAGGATATTTGCTAAATGCACGGAAATCGATCCAAACAGGCGGTATCGAAACGTGCAGGAGCTTCGCCGGGCAGTGATTTTCCGCAAGGTTTGGGCAAAACGGGGCAAGGCGGCACTGCTGACGGCGGCAATCGCATCTGTCATGGCATGTTGCTTCCTGCCAAAGCCAGACGTGTCAAATACGTTGCCGAATGCTCCCGCAATCGAGCCAAAAGACGATACACCAACTGTCCCGTTTACGAGCAAAGCGGAAGAAAGCCCGGCCGCGCCAACGCCCGAAACATCTGCTGAGACGCCTGCGACGCAATCGCTTGTGCCATCTGATATCGGGCTGATACAAGAAACCGCCTCTCCAACGTCATTGACAGACCTGTACGCGCACGACAGCCACACGCTGCTGACAGTCAAGCCGGAGGAAACAAGGTCAGTGGAGAGCGTGGATACATTCCTGGGAGAGTTCAAGGGTGACCCGGAAAAGCTTGCCTACTGGCAGGTAAGAAACGATGTCTACGCCGCTGCCGCCACTATGTCCGAAGAGGAACGGCTTGATACGATGGAGCGCGGTGAACGGGGTCTTCGGTTGGAGGCCTTTATAAAAAATCTGCCGGAGACAATGACACAGGAGGAACGCAATCGTGCAATTGATGAGTTCATAGCTGAACAAAATAGGCTGCTGGGCATAAAAAAATTTCCGTAACAGCACAGCCGCAAAAAGTTCTCTATCATCATTTTTCTTCTTGGTCATGTTTTCTTGTTTCTCGGCTTGCTGTATCCACCCCTTGCGATATGGGGGGATTTCATGCAAAAGACACGCGGTCGCGTATTCCTTGTCTATAGCTTCATAATCACGACATCGATTATTTTATGGGGCTGTTCGAGCAACGCGGCGCAGAATGCGCATGAGGAGGCAGTCCGCGCATATGAAGCGAGCCTCACCCCTGAATAGAAAGATTACGCGCAAGGTGCTTGAGGAAAGAGGCGTCTTTGAAGATACCTATATGATATACACCATAGGCGACGGATATGACATTGACGTGACACGAATCGAATGATCTAGACATATAGAATTTAACGGCAAGCGGCGTTTCTCCAGGTTTTATGAGGAGAAATGCCGCTTGCCGTTGATGTACGGCTGCTTCTCAATTTTCAAATATCGAAAGAAAAATGGCGCGGCTGCAATCGGGCATAGGCAATCCGATGCTTTTTTTGTTTTTTTCCATGATTGACTTGACGTATTGCCCTGAAACCGTTAATATTTTTGGAGGGCTTGACGAAATAAGCATGCCTTTGTGCGCCCGGAAGTATCCGTGCTTCCCCTGGATCGCGCACCGCTATGGATCAGTCAGACTTAGGAGGACATCGGACAAAAATGAGTGTAAACGAAAAGTTGAGGAATATCGCGATCATTGCCCACGTTGACCACGGCAAGACGACGCTGGTCGACGCCATGCTGCGGCAGAGTCATGTTTTTCGCTCGAACGAGCAGGTGGCGGAACGCGTCATGGATTCCGGAGATTTGGAGCGCGAGCGCGGTATCACGATTCTTTCCAAGAACACCTCCATCCTCTACAACGATGTGAAGATCAACATCGTCGATACGCCGGGTCATGCGGATTTCGGCGGCGAGGTGGAGCGTGTGCTCAACATGGTGGACGGCGTGCTGCTGCTCGTCGACGCCTTCGAGGGTCCGATGCCGCAGACGAAGTATGTGCTGAGGAAGGCGCTCGAGCAGAAGCTCAAGCCCATCGTCGTCATCAACAAGATCGACCGCCCCGACCAGCGCGTCGACGACGTTTACGACGAGGTGCTCGAACTTTTCATGGAGCTCGATGCGGACGACGATCAGCTCGACTTCCCGTGCATTTATGCGACGGCGCGCGAAGGCATTGCCAAGTATAATATGGAGGACGAGAGCGACAACCTCGTGCCCCTGTTGGAGACGATCATCAAGGAGATTCCTGCGCCTTCGGGCGATGCGGACGGCGCGCTGCAGATGATGGTGACGACGCTCGAAGCCGATGAGTACGTCGGCAAGGTCGCCGTCGGCAGGCTCATTCGCGGTAGCATCAAGGCGAATCAGAGCGTCGCCCTCCTGAGCGGCGACCATGAATCGAAGGCGCGCGTCGGCAAGGTCTTCGTCTATCACGGTCTGAAGCGCGTCGAGGTGCCCGAGGCACAGATGGGCGAGATCGTCGCGCTGACGGGGCTCGGCGATGTGAGCATCGGCTATACGGTAGCAGATGCGGAGAATCCCGAGGCTCTGCCGACGATCAACATCGACGAGCCGACGCTGTCGATGACCTTCGGCGTCAATACGAGCCCGTTTGCGGGCAGGGAAGGGCAGTTCGTGACCTCGCGCCATCTGCGCGACCGCCTCTTCAAGGAAGTCGAGACGAATGTCAGCCTGCGCGTCGAAGAGACGGATTCCGCCGATGTCTTCAAGGTATCGGGTCGCGGCGAGCTGCACCTCTCCATCCTCATCGAGACCATGCGCCGCGAGGGCTACGAGCTGCAGGTCGGCAAGCCCGAGGTCGTCTATAAGACGATCAACGGGCAGAAGTGCGAGCCGATGGAGAATTTGACGATCGAGGTGCCGCAGGAGTATATGGGCACGGTCATGGAGTCCTTGGGTACGCGCAAGGCAGAGCTTTCCAACATGACGGAGGTCTCGGGCTACATGCGCATGGAGTTCGTGATTCCGGCGCGCGGCCTCATCGGCTTCCGTTCGGAGCTTCTGACGAATACGAAGGGCAACGGCATCATGAACCATGTGTTCCGCGGCTACGTTCCCTTCAAGGGTGACATCCCCGGGCGCACGCGCGGCTCTCTCGTCGCCTTCGAGCAGGGCGAGACGACAGGCTACGGCATCTACACCCTGCAGGATCGCGGCACGATGTTTATTTCGCCGGGACAGCAGGTATACGAGGGCATGATCGTCGGCGAGAACTCGCGTGAGCTCGACATCGACATCAATCCGTGCAAGAAGAAGAATGTTTCTAACATGCGCACGTCCTCTTCTGACGAGGCGATCCGCCTCGTGCCGCCGCGCATCCTGAGCCTTGAGCAGGCGCTTGAATACATCAACGAGGATGAGCTCGTCGAAGTCACGCCCGAGAATATCCGTCTGCGCAAGGCGATTCTCGACCGCACGGCTCGCGGGCGCGCGAATAAAAATGCACGAAAGTAACAAGAAAAACAGGACTTTTCGAGGTCTACGCGCATCTTGTGCGCCCCTTGGGAAAACTTTTTTCGCAGGCTTAACTTTTTTAGAGGATTTTCGAAAGATATAGCGAACGTATAGATATGATTCATTAAGAACTTTCCAATCGTTTGTTCGGTTTATCTTGTCGCTATCATGGAATTTAACGCTGGAGGCGGAATACGTGGATTTTTTGAAAAAGGTGACGGACTTCCTCATGCCCATGGAGGAAGAAGAGGTCGTCAAGACGGAGCCTGCGAAGCAAGAGGAGCAGGAAGAGGCGGGAGTGCGCCGGGCGAGCGTCGACTCCTATGAGGAGCGCAGGGTGTCCAACGGAGCTTCGGTTTCTTATGCGTCGGCAGAGCCGCCGCTGTATACGCCGGCGGCCCAGCCGCGCCGCTCGCTTCATTCGGTGTCGGCGCAGGTGCCGCGCACGCGCGTGACGAGCCAGCAGGAGCGTCCGAAGCTCACGGTTCATACGACGCAGATTCCTTCACTCAACGTGAAGATCTATGTGCCGCGCAGCTTCGATCAGGTGCCGGAGATCGCCGATGATCTGAAGAGCGGTAAGGCGGTGCTCGTGAACTACGAGCGCGTCGAGCTCGAGGAGCAGCGCCGCATCTGTGACTTCATCAACGGCGTGTGCTACATCATGAACGGCGAGGTCAAGCGCGTTTCGACAGCGATGGTGCTCTATGCGCCGGACGGTGTAAACGTCTACGAGGCGGAGTCGATTCCCTTGCAGGATTGAATACGATGGTTTAGAGAGTTCGTACCTTGCATAGCGGGGTACCGAGGCTCTCTTGTGGCAGGGCAGTCAGGCTTGATTGCCCTGCCTTTTCTATGGAAAGCGGGAGGAAGATATGACAAAGAGCGATATTTTACAGAGCGTTATGCAGGAATTTCGGGCGTTGGCGGCGATTCCGCGCCCCTCGGGTCACGAGAAGGCGGTCAGTGACTATCTGCTGGCGCATTTAGAGGAGATGGGGCTTGCCGTCGTGCAGGATGAGAGGAACAACATCATCGCCGACCTCGCCGCCTCACCCGGCAGGGAAAACGCCCCGCGTGTCATATTGCAGGGACACATGGACATGGTATGCGTCGCCGCGCCGGGCGTCAGCTACGAGCCGCTGCAGGATGCCATCAAGATTGTAGAAGACGGCGATATCCTGCGCGCACAGGGGACGAGCCTCGGGGCGGACGACGGCATCGGCATCGCCATCATCCTCCACATCCTGCGCCATGCGAAGGAGCACGGTCCCGTGCGCGCGATCTTCACCGTCGATGAGGAGCGCGGCATGACGGGCGCGATCCATCTGGACGAGAAGTATTTGAAGGACGCCCGGTACCTGATCAACTGCGACTCGGAGAATCTCGAGGAGCTTTGCGTCGGCAGTGCGGGCGGCGTCGACCTGACATTCTCTCGCACGATGAAGTTCACGGGCGCTGCGGGAAAGAAAGCCTGGCAGATCAGCGTCGGCGGTCTGAAGGGCGGTCATTCGGGCGAGTCGATCGGCGAGGGGCGTGCCAACGCTTTGCGCCTTTTGTCGCTGACGCTCGCTGGTCTGCAGGAGGCGGGCGTGGACTTCGCACTCGCTTCGCTTGCAGGCGGCAAGGCGAAGAATGCGATCGCCTCCGACGCCGTCGCCGTCGTCGTGACGGATGTTGCGGAAGAAAAGCTGCGTGAGGTGCTGCAGAAGGAAGAAGCGCAGTTCCGCCGCACGTACAGCGCGACGGAGCCGATGCTGGCGCTTTCGCTCGCTGAAGCGCCGCAGGTGGAAAAGGTTTTTGCAGCAGACGAGGCAGAGAATCTCTTGCGCCTCCTGCGCCTTTTCCACAGCGGCATCTACCAGATGTCTGCCGTCACGCCGGGCATGGTGGAGACATCCGCGAATCTCGGCGTCGTGCGCATGGAAGGCGCTGATATCGAGATCGAGATCTATCCGCGCTCAAGCGTCGAGGGTAAGCTCTTCGAGTTCTGCCGCATGGCGAAGGATTTGGCGGAGCTCACGGGATTCGCGCTTCATATCGGCACGATCGCACCGAGTTGGGACGAGGACAAGGACAACCCCCTCGCGAAGATCATCGCGGCAGTTTTCGAGCAGCACATGAAAAAGCCGATGAAGGTGGAGACGATTCACGCGGGGCTTGAATGCGGCTGGTTCTATCGCAAGAATCCGCAGATGAAATTTGTTTCCGTCGGCGTGACGACGCACGATATCCACAGCCCCAAGGAAAGCCTCGAACTGCCTACCGTAGCGCCCCTCGTGGAGATTCTTTCCGACACCTTGAAAAAACTCGCCGAGCAATGAGGCTCGGCGAGCTGGAAGTCAGAGGTTATTTTTTCTTTTGTGCGCCGATGCCGATCGTCAGCATGTTGAGCAGCGGCAGCCTCTCGCCGAGGGCGCGGACGACGGCGGCTGCGGCGAGGGAGAGGGCGACGGTCGCGAGATAGAAGGCGATCGCCTTGGGCGCTGTCATGATGACGCCGCGGCTTTCGAGCGCGAGCATCATGTAGCCGATGAAGAACGGGTGGACGAGGTAGGCGAAGTAGGAGTGCCTGCCGAGAAGTGAAAACAGGCGATTGAGCGCCTGCGGGTATCTTTGATCGGTGAATACGGTGAAAAAGAAGATGGAAGCGGCGAGCGTGTAGATGATGCCGAGCGGGCACAGCTGGTGCGCCGTGTTGATCGCCTCCATCTGCGTGTAGCCGCGAAAGGCGAGCAGGTAGTAATAGTAGCCGAGAAGCCCGGCGAGGGAAGCGGCGAAGAAGAGGCAGATGCTCTTTTGCCGGTCGCGCATGAACGCTTTGAAAGCATCGAAGTGGACGGCGAGATAGCCGCCGATGATGAAGATGAAGACGTAGTGAATCACCCAGTAATTGAGACGGTAGAGCAGGAAGCTCTTGAGCACGGGATTTTCCATGCCGTAGACCATCGTGTTGAACGTGACATTGAAGCTTGAGAAGTAGTCGAAAGCGACCTGCAGGAGGAAGAGGAGCAGAAGCCCCTTGGCGCCGATGCGCTTTACGATCGTCATCCAGAGCGGCATGAGAAGGTAGAACCAGATGAGGAGTACGAGGAAGTAAAGCTGGTACTTGGCATTGCCGAAGAAGAGCAGGGAAGCGAGGGAGAGCGGCGCGGGGAAGCCGACGTGGTAGAGCCAGCCGTCGTGCAGAAGATAGAAGAGCGACCATACGAGGTAGGGAACGACGACGGCGCGCGAGCGCTTCTTGAGAAACTGGCGGTAGCTGAAAGGCTTTTCAAGATCCATATTGTAGAAGATCCCGAAGGCGGATATGAAGAAGAAGATGGGCACGCTGAAGCGCGTGGCGATCTCGAAAAGTGCCGTGAGGTTGGCGTTCGAGGCGGGATTCATCAGATATTGCGAGCCGACGTGGATGCCGATGACGCCGAGCATGGAGATGCCGCGGATATATTCGATGGCGGCGAGGTGTTGCTTTGCCATGGGGAAGCCTCCTACATTTTTTGATGAATCTACTATATATTTTTTCCCGCGGATTGTAAAGCCAGGGCGGGAATGTGTCCGGCGGTTGATTTCTCGCGGCAAACGCATTAGAATATGTAAGGATGATTTCTTAAAGGAAGGGGCGTATCGAAGGCGTGAAAAAGGAGCAGCCCATCGGCGTTTTTGATTCGGGGCTCGGCGGCATAAGCGTGCTGCGAGAGCTCGTTTCCCTCTTGCCCGCAGAGGATTTCATTTATTTTGGTGATTCCGCCAACGCGCCTTACGGTGAGCGCACGGAGCGTGAGATCCGCGCCTTGACCACGGCGCAGGTCGACCGACTGGCGGCGGCGGGAGTCAAGGCGGTCGTCCTTGCCTGCAATACGGCGACGAGCGCCGCCTGTGCACCGCTGCGCCGCCGCTACAGACAACTGCCGATCATCGGCATGGAGCCGGCGCTGAAGCCCGCAATCTTGAGCCGCGAGAAGCCGCGCGTCGTCGTCATGGCGACGCATGCGACGCTGCGCCAGAAGAAGTTCGAGCGCCTCATGGCGCGCTTCAAGGATGCGGGTGAGATTGTCAAATTGCCGTGCCCCGAGATCGTCGAATTTGTCGAGCGCGGTGAGATTCATTCGGAAGCGCTGTCGAGGTATCTGAAGGAGCGCTTTTCGATTGTACTGCAAACGCCTGTGGACTGCGTCGTACTCGGCTGCACGCACTTTCCCTTTGTGCGGGAAACGATTCAGCAGACGGTCGGGCAGGCGGTGCAGATCTTCGACGGGGCGGCGGGGACGGCGCGCGAGCTCAAGCGCCGCTTAGAAGCAATCGACGCTCTGCGCGGGGGTGCGCGAAAGGGCGCGATCGAGTGGCTCAGCAGCAGCCGCGATCCGCGCTGTATCGAACGCGCGAAGATGCTTTTTGCCTTGTGAGGAAAGCGGCTTCGCATGATGTGATGTTTTGGGAAGACTTTACAGGGGGAGTTCATGATGGTGGAAACGAAGATTGAAGTGGGCATGAAGCGTGAAGCGACCGTGACGGTCATGGAGGCGAATACTGCCATAGCGATGAAGAGCGGCTCTTTGCCCGTCTTTGCCACGCCCGCGATGACGGCTCTGATGGAGCAGGCGGCTGCAGAACTCGTTGACGAGCTCGTGCCGTCCGACTGGACTTCAGTGGGCATTTCGCTCAACATCCGCCACAAGGCGGCGACGGCTTTGGGACGCGGCGTGCGCGCCGAGGCGGAGGTCAAGAGCTTCGACGGTCGCCAGATCACCTTCGCTGTCAAGGCGTTTGACGACGCAGGCGAGATTGGCGAGGGACTGCACGAGCGCGTGCTCGTGAACCGCGAGAAGTTCATGAGCAAAGTGGCGGCGAAATGACGCAAACGCCATCGGGCGAGAAGACGAAGCAGCAGCTTTTCCGTGAAGGTATGCGCGACGGCACGCCGATCGCGCTCGGCTACCTCGTCGTGAGCTTCACACTCGGTATAACGGCGCACAATGCGGGACTCGACGCTCTGGAAGGCTTCGTCGTGAGCTTTTTCAACCTCGCTTCCGCCGGTGAGTACGCGGCGTTCACCGTCATCGCGGCGGACGCGCCGTATTGGGAGATGGCGGCGATCACGCTCGTGGCGAATGCGCGCTACATGCTCATGAGCTGCGTGCTCAGTCAGAAGTTCTCTCCAAAGACGCCGTTCTACCATCGCCTCGGCGTGGGCTTCGGCGTTACGGACGAGATCTTCGGCATCTCGATTTCTCGCCGCGGCTTCCTGCAGCCGGCTTACAACTACGGCGCCATGGCGCTCGCCGTGCCCGTCTGGGCTTTGGGGACATCGCTCGGCATTGTGGCGGGCGACATCCTGCCGCCGTCGTTTCTGAGCGCCTTGAGCGTGGCGCTCTACGGCATGTTCATCGCCATCATCATTCCGCCGGGGAAGGAGAACAAAGTCGTCCTCGGCCTTGTCTTTCTGAGCTTCGCTCTGAGTCTTCTGGCGGCGAGTCTGCCGCTCGTCTCAGAGCTGTCGGCTTCCTCGCGGACCATCGTGCTGACCGTGCTCATAGCGGGCGCGGCGGCATGGCTCTTTCCGCTGCAGGAGGGGCAAGAGGAGGAGGGAGGAGGCGCATGAAGCACGAGATGTTCCTCTATATCCTCGTCATGACGGCTGTGACATTCGCCATCCGTCTCCTGCCGCTGACTCTCCTGCGCCGCCCGATCCGCAACAGCTTCCTGCGCTCCTTCCTCTACTATGTGCCGTATGTGACTCTGGCGGTCATGACCTTTCCCGCCATCGTCGAGGCGACGCAGGTACCGGCGGCAGGCGCAGCGGCCCTTCTCGCGGGCATCGCCCTCGCCTGGTATGGGGCGAGTCTCTTTCGGGTTTCTGCGGCATGCTGCATCGTCGTATTCCTCGTGGAATTTGTCCTCTTATGAAAAGCGCCCTCGCGTGCAGACTGAAGTATCGGTCACTTTCTGCAAATCTCTTGATTGTCATGCAATGACGCATTAGAATATAGCAAAAGATAGTGTTCGATCGTTGTCATGGGAAGCGCTGATGAGATGAAGTCGCCCGGATGTGCGAAGATGGGTGGCTGAATTTATCAGGGGGTTCCTTTACATTCCCTAAAGGAATGTATATAATGGCTAGAGGGAGAAATGCCCTTGTAGGCTGATGATGAAGCCGCTCGCAGCGGGTACATTCGTGCCCGTGTGGGCGGCTTTTTGTGAGAGCAATAGGAGGTACGATATGAAGGGAACATTTTTCGGCATCGGGGTGGGGCCGGGCGATCCGGAGCTCTTGACGGTCAAGGCGATCCGGGCGATGGAGAAGGCGGACGTGCTCATCGCGCCCAAAACGGAGAAGAAGGAGGGCAGCGTCGCTTTGTCCATCGCGCAGCCGTACTTGAAAAAGGACATCGAAATCGTCTATCAGGTCTTCCCGATGGTCGCGAACTTTGCCGATTCCACGGAGGCGTGGGAGGCGAACAAGGCGGAAATCCTCGCACTCCTGGAGGCAGGGAAGAATGTCGCTTTTCTGACGCTGGGCGATCCGATGTTTTACAGCACCTATATCTATGTCTACCGCCTGCTCGAGCATGAGGACGTGACGATCGAGACGATTCCCGGCGTGCCGGCATTCTGTGCCATCGGCAGCAAGCTCGGCTATCCGATCGTCGAGGGCAATGACATTCTGTCGATTATCCCAGCGACGGCTTCGCCCGAGAAAATTGCGAAGATCCTGCCCGTGACGGACAATGCCGTCCTGATGAAGGTCTATAAGAACTTCCCCGAAATCGCCGCTCAGCTCAGCGAAAACGGTCTGGCGAAGGGCGCCGTGATGGTGAGCCGCTGCGGCCTGTCCGATGAGGAGCGCATCGACGACATCGAGGCGCAGAAGGATAAGCCGGTCAATTACCTTTCGACGATATTGACGCGCCACAACGCATAAGGGGGATTCAAGCATGTGTGGAAATTATTTCAGGCTCTTTGCTCTTTCGGTCGTGCTCGCAGCTGCCGTACTTTTCGTCGGCTGCGGTGCTGAGAAAGCGGCAGGGACGGAGCAGGGCACGAATTTTGCCGTCATCAAGGACGATATGGGGCGCGAGGTGACGCTCGCGAAGAAGCCCGAGCGCATCGTCGTGCTTTCGGCGTCGTTCCTTGAGCCGCTTCATGCCGTGGGCGGGGACGTCGTCGGTCGCCCTGACTCCAAGACGAAGATGCCCGATTATGCGAAGGACAAGGCGAGCGTCGGCGAGGTCTATCAGATCGATGTGGAAAAGGTGCTTGCCTGTCAGCCTGACCTCGTCATCATCAACAAGGGCATGAATGAAAAGCTCGTATCGACGCTTGAGGAAAATAAGATTCCCGCCATCGTTATCGATATGAGGAGCTACGAGGACGTGAAGCGCGAGATCGGGATCTTCGCGCAGGTCACGGGGGAAAAGGAGAAGGGCGAGGCGCTCATCAAGGACATGGACGAGAAGATCCAGGGCGTCCTTGCGCGCGTGCCAAAGGAGAAGAAGCGCGTCGCCATCCTGCACAGCACGTCGCAGGGACTCAGCGTACAGCTCGACGGCAGCATTGCGGGATCCATCGCCAAGACGCTCGGCTGGGAGAACGTCGCAGCGGGCATGACGCCGCTGGAGAACAATCCCGATGCGGCGCCCTACAGCATGGAGACGCTCGTCGAGCAGAATCCCGACATCATCTTCGTCACGAGCATGGGCAAGATGGAGGAGATCAAGAAGAACATGGAAAAGACGATCGCCGAGAGCCCTGCCTGGCAGAGCATTCCGGCGATCAAGCAGGGGAAGCTCTACTACCTGCCGCAGGATCTCTTTCTCTTGAGCCCCGGGATACATTATCCTGAAGCGTTCGAGATGATGGCGAAGCTCATCTATCCCGAGGTGTTCCAATGAATATGGAAACCGCGGGAAAAAATTTCGCTTCCTTCAAACGGCGAATATCCATCGTGGTGATATTCGCCGCTTTGGCGTGCGTCGGCTTCCTGCTGAGCATCATGAAAGGCTCGGTCGAGATACCCGCCTCTGAGATATGGCAGACGCTGACAGAGGGCGCTGAGGGCGTGCACGCGCAGATCCTCATGAACATCCGCCTGCCGCGCACGATCGTGGCGGCGCTCGTCGGCATACACCTCTCGCTCTCGGGAGCCATCCTGCAGGCGATCATGAAGAACCCGCTCGCCGACCCGCACATCATCGGCATATCGTCGGGCGCGGGGCTGGCGGGCATCTTCATCCTGCTCGTCTTCCCGGGACACGAGGCTCTTGTGACGCCCGCCGCCTTCGTCGGCGCGATGGCGGCTGCCGTCGCCATCTACCTGCTCGCATGGAAGAACGGCATACGGCCGATTCGCATCATTTTGGCGGGCGTCGCCGTCTCGGCGTTCCTCGGTGCGGGCATCTCGGCGCTGATGATTTTCTACAGCGACCGCGTACA
>CAMURM010000001.1 GCA_947097535.1 uncultured Selenomonas sp. | reverse complement strand
TGACAGACGGCGACTGCATCAAGGAGACGAAGCGCATACTGGGACAGTACAACAAAATGAAGGTCGCCGTGCAGAATCTTGCGGAAGAAATCGAGGCGCGGACTGCTGCGCTCCAAGACGAGTCCGTCGCCATCGCCCGCTATGGGGATGAGCCGATGGGCGGTGGCACGTCTGAGCTGACCGCGACGGAGGCGGCGGCGGCGAGGCGCATGATGGCGACGGCAGACATCGCGGAGATGGAGCAGCGCAAGCGGGACATGGAGCGGACACTGCGGGCGGTGGATCGTGCGCTGTCTTGCCTCTCTGTGGAAGATGAGCGTCTCGTGCGCGGGCGGTATGTCGACGGGTATGCCTGGTGGCAGGTGGCGCGAGAGGCGGGGTATACGGAAAAGTATGCAAGCGAGCGCGGAAACAGATTGTTGCGTGATGTTGCCGATATGGTGTTTGGTATGGTATCACGACCGTTGCAGACGCGATTGTTTGTGTATGATGGCTGTGGATAAGTCGTATAGCGTATTTTCAGGATTTTAGCAGGAAAATGGCGGGGAAAATATGCGTGCCAGTATGCTATACTGGTATCATCAAAAATTGCACATGGGCACAGGGGCAAGCTGAGGCGACACCCAGGAGGACACTGCTGCGGCGGTGTCCTTTTTGTATGTCCAAAAAGAGAGGAGACAGCGGATTTGATTGATTACACGTCTACAGCAGAGCCGCGCGGAACGACGGATGATGGCGTGCCCGTGTTTTGTGCATACGATGAGATAGTGCCGCTGCACGATATCCATCCCAATCCCGGCAATCCGAATGAGCATAACAAGCATCAGGTGCGGCTGCTTGGCGACATCATACGCGCAACGGGATGGCGAGCGCCCATCACTGTCAGCAAGCGCAGTGGTCTCATCACAAAAGGCCATGGACGCAAGATGGCAGCAGAGGCCATGGGATGGGGATCCGCTCCCGTGGAGTATCAAGAATACGCCAACGAGGAAGAGGAGCACGCTGACCTCATCGCCGACAACCGCATCGCGGAGCTTGCCAATATCGACACGGGCAAGCTGATGGACATGATACAGGGGATGGACAATGGGATAGTCCCTACAGAGCTGACGGGCTTTACCGAGGAAGATTTGCAGAAGATTGTCTCATCGATGGAGGAGGCTGACGATACTGTTGATGATAAAGCGGACGTATGTCTCGCGGGGGGGGGACGATTATAAGCCATTTTCGCGCCTCGGCGACTTGTGGCACTTGGGCAATCACCGCCTTATCTGCGGCAGTGCAACAGACGCCGAGACGATTGACCGTCTGATGGACGGGCGCAAGGCGCAGCTCGTGCACACAGACCCGCCGTATGGTGTCAGCTACAAGACGCAAAGCGGCAGGTTTGGTATGATCCGCAACGACGACAAGACGCATGATGACCTGCTGTCCGAGCTGCTCGTCCCTGCATTTAGAAACTATGTGCGCGTCACGGTCGATGATGCCGCATTTTACATTTGGCATGCATCGAGCACGCGCCGCGATTTTGAGGATGCCATGATTGCGGCGGGATTGATGGAAAAACAGTACATCATCTGGAACAAGGAGGCGATCGTCCTCGGGCATGCGGATTATCAGTGGGCGCACGAGCCGTGTTTTTACGCCGAGAAAGCCGGACATCAAGCAAAATGGTGCGGGAACCGCTCGCAACGAACGGTTTGGAATGTAGTCCTGCGCGGCAGCGACGGCATGGCAACAACGCTTTCGGGCGGTGTCGTGCTGACCGATGGCGAGGGGAACAAACTGTATCTCTCAGCAAAGGAGCCAAAGGGCAAGAAGGTGCGCTACATCCGCTTGGGTGATGGGCGAAGCATTTGCCTGTATCGAGAGTCTCGCGAGAATACCGTCTGGGAAGTCTCGCGGGAGAGCAAGACTGTACATCCGACGCAAAAGCCTGTAGGCTTGCCGTTTAGGGCGATTATGAATAGTACGGATGTAGGCGACATCGTCGTTGATTTTTTTGGTGGCAGCGGATCTACGCTGATGGCAGCGGAGATGACGGGGCGCGTCTGCTACACAGCGGAACTGGATCCGCAGTACGTTGACGCAATCATCAAGCGGTACGTCGAGGCAAACGGGGCAGCGGCTGTCACTGTGGAGCGCGACGGCGTTACACACACGTTTGAGGATGTCGCGCGATCGATAGGGGAGGGTATGTAGATGCATGAGCAAGAAGACATCGGGCGAGGAACTATGGGAGCGCCTGGCGGGTGAATCCTCAGTCGCATATGAGGCGTTTTTGCTCTATCGCAATATGGGACATGAGCCAGGTGACAAGAAGAAGCGGCGTCTGGCAAGTGTAGCGGAAAAGTTGGGAAAATCGCTGAAATTAATAGAGCGATGGAGCCGGATGTGGGGCTGGGTGGAGCGGGCAAGGGCGTACGATAACGAATTGCAGCGCATCAGCATGGAGGAGACGCGCGCGGCGATCCGTAAAATGCTGAAAGACCACATGACGATGGCGCAGGCGCTGCAAAAGAAGGCAATGACCGCCCTACTGCGGTTGGACGATCAAAGCCTTACGGCACGCAATATCCTCGATTACCTTGTCCAAGGGATTGAGATCGAGCGGCAGGCGCGCCTACAAGCAGCAGAAGACGAGCGTGAACTGAAGCTCAAGGAGCAAGCGTTGAAAGAGGATAAGGGCGGCGGTGCCGCACCGATGCGGTTTGTTTTCGAGCGAGGTGCGGAAGATGAAACGTGAAGAAGAACGGGTCGTGAATATCGCGAGCTTGATCGCGCCGAGCTTTGACGGCATCTTTTTTGACGTGCAGCGGCACAAGTATACGCATTACTGGCTCTCAGGAGGGCGTGGATCGACGAAATCGAGCTTTGCATCGCTCAATGTTCCGCTCGGCATCCTGCAAAATCCCGACTGTCATGCAGTCGTGCTGCGCAAGGTCGGTAACACGCTCCGAAACAGCGTATACAACCAAGTCGAGTGGGCGATTCATGCACTGGGCTTGTCGGATGCGTTCGACGGGCGAATCAGTCCGCTCTCCTTTACCTGCAAAAGCACGGGGCAGAAAATCCTCTTTCTCGGCGTAGATGCCAAAGAAAAAGTCAAGTCATTGAAACTCCCCTTCGGCTATGTCGGCATCGTCTGGATCGAAGAACTTGACCAGTTCACGGGCATGGAAGAAGTACGAAGCCTCTTGCAGTCGCTCTTGCGCGGCGGTGACCGCTACTGGGTATTTTGCTCGTTCAACCCGCCGAAGAGCCGCAATAACTGGGTCAACGAAGAGGCGCGCTTCGACCGTGCCGATCGCGTGGTACATCAATCGACGTATCTTGATGTGCCGCGCCGTTGGCTCGGAGAGCAGTTCATCCTTGAAGCGGAGCGCCTGCGGGAAAAGAGCGAAGTGCTCTACCGTCACGAATACCTCGGCGAGGTCACAGGCACGGGCGGCAGCGTCTTTGACAATGTAGAAGAGCGGGACATGAGCGAGGAAGAAGTCGCCGCCTTTGACCATCTGCGACATGGGCTGGATTTTGGCTTTGCCGTCGATCCGCTCGCTTACGTCGGTATGCACTACGATGCAAAGCATGAGGACTTATACATCTTTGACGAGATATATGCGCAGCGCATGAAAAACAAGCGAGCGGCAGAGCTGATCTTGCCGCGTGCAGGCGGGCGCCCGATCAGCGCGGACAGTGCGGAACCGAAGTCGATTGACGAGATGACAGACTATGGGCTAAACATGCTCTCCGTCAAGAAAGGCCCCGACTCCGTCGACTTCGGCATCAAGTGGTTGCAAAAGCTGCATCACATCTACATCGACAAGCGTCGCTGCCCAAACGCCTACCGCGAGTTCATCGGCTACGAATACATGCGCAACAAAGACGGGCAGTTCATCTCCGCGTATCCCGACAAGGACAATCACGCGATCGACGCCGTTCGCTATGGGCTGGAAAACGATATGCTGCTTGCCATGCCGCCGATCTTCGGGCGGCATAAACTGTATTGAGGGGGTAGAACATGACAGACAACTACGAACTCTTGCGTGACGCATACACAGGGGGCGGCGGCTTCGAGGACGGACGCTACCTCTTCATGCACAGCCGCGAAGATCCGGAAGATTATCTTCTGCGAAAGAAAATGGCGCGATACTCGAATTTCGTCAAAGTCATTATCCACTCGCTGACAAATCCGATTTTCAAAAAGACCATCGTGCGCGACTTCGACGACAATGAAATGCTCAAGCAGTTTGTCGAAGACGTCGATGGCAGCGGCACGACACTGAACGCCTTCATGAAGACGGCGGCGAAGATGGCGAGGCTCTACGGACGGGTCTTCATCGTCGTGGACAATTTCTCGGTGGACGAGCAAGCTGTGAATCGGAAGGATGCGCTCGAAAGACGTTTGTTCCCGTATCTCTATATGGTCTACCCGGAGCAGGTCACGGACTATGAGACCGACCGTGCCGGACGTTTCGTGCGCCTTTCGTACAAGCTGACGACGAAGCGGAGCAAGCACGATCTTTCCGGTGTCGGCGACAAAGAAGAATGGACATGGACACAAACGGCATGGAGCTGCAAAGGGGAAGGAGAAGGCAGCGAAACGCGCACGGGCGAACACGGTCTTGGCATTTTGCCCATCGTCACGCTCTCGGCAACCGACGAGGATGCCGATACGCCGCTTCCCGTGCCGAGTATGCTGCATATCGCCCGTGCTAGTCGCGACGTATACAATCGTGACAGCGAAAAGCGCGAGATACTGCGCAACCAATGCTTTCCCGTCCTAATCTATCCCGCGACGCGCAACGCCGCCGCTGCGCTGAAGCAGAAAGACGAAGATGGCAAAGAGATTGGCTTGACGCTAGGTACGAGCAATATGCTCGTCACGGATGGAGAGGCGCACCACTTGCCGGCATTCACGGCGCCGCCGTTGGAGCCGGTGCAGATTCTGCAGCAGGAGATCAAGGACATCATTGACGATATGTACCGTCAAGCGGGGCTGTCGAGCGTCGTCGGGGTAGAAACGAAAACATCGGGCGTTGCAAAACAGTGGGACTTTGAAAAAACGACGGACGAACTTGCCGACATGGCAGAAAACTGTGAAGTTGCTGAAGTCAAGCTCTTCAACATCTTCGCACGATGGGCGGGGATCGACCTCAAAAATCTCAAGGTCAAATACCCGCGCACCTTCAACATTACAGACATCGAAGACGAACTGAACAAAGCGGCGCAGATGAAAATGCTCGCCATCGGCGGCGAAGTCGTTGCGCGTGAAATCAACCGCAAAGCGGCAGAAGTCTACTTCGCCGACGTAGACGACCGTCGCTATGACGAAATCATGCAGGACATCGAGCAAACGCCGCAGGCAGACGAAAGAGCAAAAAGCGAGGAATAAGCCATGCCGAAAGACGCCGATTTCAAAGCGCGTGAATTTCGAGAAGCCGTGCGCAGCATTTTGCAAGGCTATCGGAAAGAATACCTTGCCATAGGCGATGCACTCGTCGAACGCGTGCTGCAAAAATTCAACGACGGCGTACCCATGACGCGAGCCGTAGACGATGCCATTCGAGACGTCGGCTTCTTCGGTGCGAACGCGCAGGCGGTCGGGCAGGTGCTGTTCCTCGCGGCGTGCGCAGGCTACGGCGTACTGCCGAAGTTCGTCGCGGCATCGTCTGAAGCGAACATCAAGCGGAAGCTCACAGAAACGGCATGGACGGGCGACGGCATGAAGCTCTCGAAGCGCCTGCATGCGCTCCCTGTAAGGAACAACATCGTATCGGCACTCGGCATCGCCCTGCGGCAGGTCAAGAGCATCAAAGACATCGCCATGGAGCTCTATGACGGCTACAACAGTGGCAAAGGCATACTCAGCAAGGCGACACTTAGAAGAGATATGGCGAAGCTCCTGCGGACGGCAGAGGCGGCTTTAGGCGACGATGCCCTCATGGCTGACCTGCGGCGGCAGGCGCTTCGGATGGAGAGCCTGCCACGAGATATTCGCTCGCCGCATTTGCAGGCGGCATACAACGAGCTTGTCAAAGCGTGTACGGCGGATGACCTCAAGGCGCAGGCGATCGAGCGAGCTGTGCGGACAGCCGTCGAGGAAAAGACACGCTACCATGCCGAGCGCATTGCGCGCACGGAAGCAGCGCGCGCGTGGTTCGATGGCTACATCGCCGCAAGAGAGGGCGACGAGGATATCTGGGGCTACCGTTGGCGACTGTCGAGCCGACACCATCTCTGCCCGTTCGACCAGTGCGACGTCTGCGCCAATATGGACGTAGGCTATGGCAAGGGCATCTACCCCAAGCATAAAGTGCCGAGCATCCCGCGCCATCCGCACTGCATGTGCATGTTGGAGGACGTGTTCTCATGGGAGCGCAAGGGCAGGAAGGTCAAGCCTGAAGGCGCAAGGCGGTACATCGATTCGCTCGACGAGAAAAGGAAGCGTGCGCTCTTCGGCGATGCGGGGTTGGAAGCCTACGAAAAAGGCGGCGACTGGCAGAAGCTCCTTCGCGGCTGGGACGGCTTTCGAAACCCGAAAAGCCGTTTGAGCGCAGGGGATTTCAAGTTTGATTTGCAGCTGTTTGCGAATGATAGTATAATTAAGACACATATAAACGGTATTGGCGATGCGAATATCCCTATGGCGAAACTTACGCGATATGCCTTAAATCCCGATAAAGATATTAACAAGGCCAGGGCGTTTAAACGCGCTTTAGGGTATGACCTGTCCAATGTAGACGATCTCGTAGAAAATATTCAAAAGCATATCAATGATGTGAAACCTGTTAAGAAGCCAGGCAGAGGGTATGGCGATCTCTTTGAAATAGCTATGGAATTACGAGGTCCCAACGGGAAAACGGCATCTGTCTTAACGGGCTGGATTATTGATAAAAACAATGGTGAAGTCAGAATGACAACGGTCTACGTTGATAGACGAAAAAAAGGAAGTGATGTCAATGGTCGTGAAAGAATTTGACAAGGTTTTGTTGAAAACAGGGGAAATGGCATATATTGCTGATGTCATTGTTCCTGCAAAAGCGTACGTGGTTGACATCAATAAACCTGATGGGGTTATCGAAACAGATGTTATCGAGCACGAGGATATTGAACGCGTGATTGTTGATGAGACGCCAGAACAGCAGCTGGCGTGAGTCGTATCCACAAACGAATAAGGAAAAAGCACTGTGAAAAATACCCACAGTGCTTTTTTGTACCCTTTTAGGAGGTGAGGCCTTTGCATCAAGTATCGAGAGAGGAGCTTCTGCGGCTCTTGCCGAGTGTAGAGCTGCCCGAGTGCGTCAAACAGCCGCTCTATGAGGCGGGCGTCATGCGTGCCTTAGAGGACTACGAAGAAGAGGGCGTCTTGACGGGCTATGAAGTTGACCCGAATGCCTTTACGATTGTGCCTGACCGCGTGCTTGCCGTTCTTTACAGCGAACTCAAGCGCTTCGGCATTTGGTACGAGGAACGCGAACGGTATCTAAAGAGTGACGCGGAAGCGGCGGAGAAGCGGCAGGATCGCGGGCTGATGCTGTATCAGAGCACGAAGCCGCTGATCGCCGAGTCGGAGGAGATGCTGGCGAAGGAAGCACAGCGGTTCGTGCGCATCTTCGTCAACCAATGGAATCGGTATCGGTAGGGGGGTGAGCGTATGGCAAAGTACAGGAAAAAGCCCGTGGTCATTGAAGCGTTCCCGTTTGACGGCGATTTGATGAATCAAGACGGGACCTATTATGTTCCCGATTGGGCAATCAAAGCCTTTATCGATGGAATCTTGTTCTTTCAAGAGAGCGGCGATTTGTACATCAAGACGCCGGAAGGCACGCATCATGCGAGTGTGGGCGACTACATCATGCAAGGTGTAAATGGGGAGATATATCCCTGCAAGCCGGATATCTTCGAGAAAACTTATGAGAAAGCGTAGGTAAAGCCATGAATCGAGCAAGAGATTGTCCGAGGTCGCCGCTGGCGGCCATTTTTTATGCTCACTTGAGGGAGGAATGACATTTGAAAAAGATCACACAGACGCCGATGCGGCTGAATCTCCAACGCTTTGACGAGGGCGGCGAAGCCCCTGCGACGGTCGAAGCCATCACGGAAGCTCTGACAGGGCTTGAGGGCGGCGCGGCGTATGTCGCGGGGCTGAATCAGCTCATCGCCTCGGACAAGAAGGGCAAGAGCGAGGCGGCGAAGCTCAACGCCAGAATCGCAAAGCTCACGGGAAGCGAAAAGACGCTAACCGCAGAGCGAGATACAGCCGTGCAGAAGTTCAACAAACTCCTGGACTTCAACGGGATTCCCGTCGATACGGAAGACCTCGACGCCGCGCTCGAAGCCTTGAAAGAAGCGCAGAAGTCGAAGAACGGCGGCGTAGATACGGCGAAGCTCCAGAGCCAGATCAACGATCTCACGCGCGGTAGGACGGCTCTGGAAAAGGAGCGGGACGAGCAGAAGAAGATCGCCGACGAGCGTCTTGCCCGCATCCACACGATCATTCGCGATGCAGAAGTCGAACGTGCGCTCAAGAAGAGCGGCGCTTTAGAATATGAAGCGCTCGTGCCGATCTTCCGCGACAAGGTGAAAATCTTGGACGACGAAACGCCCGTATTTCCGACCGACGACGGCACGGAAGTCACCGTCGAAGAAGGCGTCAAGATGTTCTTTGAGAAGCATCCGCGCCTTTTGGCGAACAACCAGAACGCAGGCGCAGGCTCGGGCGGCAGCGCGGGCGGCAAGGTCGATTTTCAGAAGATGACGCAGGCGGAGTATGAAAAGCTCCGCAAAGAAGGCAAGATTTAAGAAAGAGGGGGAAACCGAACATGAAAAAGATGAAGCTCAATCTGCAGCGTTTTGCAGGAAATGATTTCCTGACGCCGATGCATGTTGCGCGTGAGGCGCTGATGGTTCTCAAGAACAACACGGTCATGTCGCAGCTTGTAAGCCGCGACTACGACGGCGAGTTCGCCGAGGTCGGCGATACCGTCATGGTGCGCCGTCCGGCGAATTTTGAGGTCGATCTTTTCGATCCTGCGACGGGCATCAAGATCCAGAACGCCGTCGAAGGCAAGGTGCCTGTCGTCTTGGACAGCATCCTCGACGTATCGTTCGGTATCACATCGAAGGAGCTGACGCTGAGTATCAGCGATTTCTCGAAGCAGCTCATCGAGCCTGCGGTCATGTCGATCGAGCAGGCGATTGATGAGAAGATCTGCCGCTGCTACGAGGACATTCCGTACTTCGTCGGTACGCCGGGCAATACGCCTGCAAGCGTCGCGGCGATCACGGCGGTCAGGAAAGAGATGAACGACAACAAGGTGCCGATGGCAGGGCGTATGGCGGTCTTGGATACGGCGGCAGACGCAAAGCTCTTGGAACTTGACGCCTTCAACTCGGTCGGGCACACGGGCGAGACGAGCGCGATCATCAATGCGCAGCTCGGGCGTAAGTTCGGCTTCGATTTCTACATGGATCAGAACATCTGCAAGCACGAGAATGGCAATTTGTCGGTGACGCCGACGATGAAGCTCTCGGCAATCGTATCGGCAGACAGCAACGTTGCGACTTTCACGGACGGCTCTTTGACGGGCAAAATCAAGAAGGGCACGATCTTCACGCTCGCGGGCGATTCTCGCCCTTACGTCGTGATGAAAGACGCCGATGCGGCGGGCAATTCGGTCACGGTGCAGTTCTATCCGGCGGCAAGGCAGACGTTCGCGGCAAATACCGTGGTGACGGTCGTCAAAGATCACACGGCGAGCATGGCATTTCACCGAAACGCCTTCACGCTCGTGACGCGCCCCCTGGCAAAGCCTCTGGGCGTTGCCGATTCGCAGTATGCGATCATCAGCGACGGCGGCATCTCGATTCGCGTCGTCTTTGACTACGACGTGAAGCTCAAGCGGGACATCTGCTCGCTCGATCTGCTCTGCGGCGTCAAGACGATGATTCCTGAGCTTGCTTGCCGTATCTTGGGGTAAGCCGATGGTGCGGTATCGCTTCACAGAAGGACGCGGACGCGCCTATCTGCGCATCACGGGACACGCATCGGAAGCCGCTGCGCCTGCGGGCGAGAACATCGTCTGCGCCGCCATCTCGGCGGTGGCGGATATGGTATATGCAGGCTGCACGCATTTTGACAAAAGCACCGAAGTCAAGGAAGCGGCGGGAGATATGTTCATCTCCTGCTGCCTCATGGCTGAAACGCGCGGCATCATGACAGCGGCGCGTCTTGAGCTTTTGCGTATCGAGGAGAAGTATCCGCATTGTTTTATGAAAGAGGGTTGAAACATGAAGGTCAAGACGATACGGCTTTATAAGGACAATGAAGAGGTCATTGTCGATGAGAAACGCGTTGGCGAGTTTTCCGAGCTGGGGTATCAGCCGGAGCCGGTTGGCGAGCGCGGCGAGAGCAGCGATGTCGGCGAAAGCGGCAAAAGCGACGGCGGCAAGGCAAAGGGCAGGAAAGCGAAAGATGCACTTTTGCCGCAAGACGCCGATGAGGCGGGTGGTGCGTAATGAACCTGCGGATTGACATTGACGCTCTGGGGGCGATTCGCGCCATTGAAACGGTGGGTCTGGGAAGGACGCGGACGGCGATCCGTCGCGCACTTTTAGAATCGTGCCGCTTGGTACAGCGAGAAGCGCGTGCGCATCATCGCTTCACGTCGCGCACGGGGGCATTGGAGCGTGAAATCGCCTACCAAGTGGATCGAGCCAAGTTGGAAGGCACGATATATTTCCAGATGCAGCGGGCGCCGTATGCGCCGTTTGTGCATGAGCCGACGGGGAGTTTCGGTGCGCGGGGGACGTATGTGATTCGTCCGAAAGAGAAAAAGGCGCTCCGATGGGCGACGTTCATCGGGGGGTCGCGGGAGATTTCCGCACGCGACTACAGGAATATGCGCGAGGGGAAATATCGACGGGGGTCGGAATTTGCTTATGCTAAAGAAGTGCATCATCCGGGATCACCCGCCGACCGATTTCTTTACGAAGCAGCAGACCGCTGCCATGCGCGGATCACCGCCATCTTTGACCGCCATATTGCAGCGGCGACAAGGGGGGCGCGGTAATGTACTTTCACATGGAAGATGTGCGCGACGCGCTCTTGCAGCCGAATTTGTCCGATGAAGATGTGGCGGAATCGACGGATTATGTAGACGGGCTTGCCGCGCGTCTTGGCGTATCGCCCGAGCGCATCCGCACGCCCGTCGCCTATCCGATTCGCCAGCTGGCGCTTTTCTACGCGCTCATGGTCTGCGCCCGCAACGCATCGGCTATGACGAGCGGTCGCAGCATGGAGGCAGGCGATGATCCGTACGAGAAGAAGCGCGCCATCTATGAGCGGGAGTATATGCGCTGGGAGGCGCGAATCAGTGCGGAGACGTTCACGGGCGCCGAGGGCAAGGATCTTGGCGAGAGTTTTCCGTTGACGGCGAAAGTGGGGCGTGGCTGATGCGTTTCATGTGGCTGCCGATCGTCGAGAGCGTGCGTCTTTATCTGCGAAGTTTGCCGGAGATTGCCGAAGCGTATGAGGTCGATCTGATCGGCAATCTGCCGAAAGGGGGCGGTTCGTCGATTGAGATTGACTGGGAAGCTGAGCGCGGAGCGGCGGAGACGGTCAATACGACGGGCGCGGTCGCCGTGCATCTTCTCATCAAGCATCGCACGGACGATACGGATATCTGGCGTGCGTTTCGCGAGCAGTACCGTATCCAGAACCTCATCTTGCAGGAAATTCGGCGGCTGCACGACTACATCCTGACGAACCTCAAGATCGCGGTGAAGATATCGGCGACGGGCGTTGAGCCTTTGGGTGATATGGTGCGCCCGTATTACGGCAATGAGTTGATTCTTGTTTTTGAGTGGAAAGGTGGAACAAGAGATGGAAGGTATGAAGCTTGATTTGCAGCGCTTTGCGCACATGCTTGGTGCGCAGAAGAGCGCGGCGAACTTCGACGTCGGCGCAGGCGAGTTTTCGTTTTGCAACTTCGATGAGGAGGTCAATCCCGACGGTACGTTTTTCTCGCTGGGCAACTGCTCGGCGGCACAGGTGAGTTGGAACGTCAACTCGATCGTCAAGCGCGATGCGACGCGTGGTACGCGCGAAAAGCTTGCTGAAGTCGAGACGCAGCGCGACGTGGACTTGACCATCACGATGGATGAATCCGACCCGCTTCGCTATGCGTTGGCGATGTACGGCAAGACGGCGATCAAGCACATCGAGGCAAAGACGCTGTCGGATGTGCCGTACACCGTGTCGCCGGGCAGCGAGATTTTCATTTTGCTTGACAAGACGACGAGTGCGTACAACTACAAGAATCTCGTCATCAAGCGCAAGAATCCGATCGCGCCGACGCTCAGGGCGCCAATCTTCGATACGCAGGGCGGCATGACGAAATCGACCGGCTCGATCACGTCGAGCGGCACGTACACGGGCACGACGACGGAGACGTTTTTCATCAAGATCAAGAAGGCGAATACGGTCGCCGGCACGATTACCGATGCGGAGTTCGTCTGGAAGAAGGGCGCAGCGGGCACGTACACGAGTGTAGGCACTGTTGTCACGGGCAATGCGCAGACGCTCGCCGACGGCGTAAAGGTGAAGTTCTCGGCAGGTACGAGCGGCATCGACTTCCAGCAGGGCGATGTGTGGCGCATCGAGGCCGTCCCTGCGGGTGTGACCCTTGAAGAGGGCACAGACTACATCGCGGATGCGGTCGATGTACGAAACGGCAAAGTGCGTTTCCCGCTCACGTCGGCGATCAAGCAGGGTGAGGAAATCTATGTCAGCTGCAAGGTTGAGGAGCAGTACATCCCGCGCATCTATGCAGGCGTGAAAAAGAAGATCGAGGGCGCGTTGCGCTTTGAGTATGATCCGACGCATGGTCGCCAGAAGTCGGTGCTCTTCTATCATGTATCCATTGCGCCGACGGGGGACGATGCGCTCATCGGCGAGGATTGGGGCAGTCGTCAGATCAAGGCGTCCGTCCTGGCGAGTTTCGAGCACGCCGATGCGGACAATCCCGACAGCCGCTATTTCCGCGTGGATTATCCGGGCGATGTTTCGGGCATCATGGTCGAGCGTGCGTAAGATGAATATGGCGGGGACGGACACTTGCGCCGTCCCTTTTTGTATGGAGGTCATACCATGGACGAAAGGAAAGTGCTGCTCGCAGGGCAGGAAATCGAGGTGGGCGGTGAAAAGCTCACGATCAAGCCGCTCTCTTGGGCAGATACGCTGCGCGCCGTCACGCCGCTGGGGAAGATCGTGAAGTTCATCACGGATAACGGCGCGGCTCTGGACGCGGCGACGGGCGGTCTGGGGCAGCTTGCCAAAGCATCGAAAGAAGCGGGCGAAGATGTGCAGCAGGAACGCAGCGGGATTCTGGGTGGCACGCTGGCCGCCATCATGAGCGTCGAGGGCATCGAGGAAGTCGTTGCCGCGCTCTTGGAGATCGGTGTATTGGCGACGAAGAAAGAGGCGGCATTTTTGGAGAGTCTGCCGCTTGACGACGCCATCACGGTAGGCCGCGTGGTGTTCGAGGTCAACCGTGATTTTTTTATCCGGGCGCTCGCGAAGGTCAAGACGAAGAAAACAGCGAAGGACGCGAAGTAACGCCGTACGAGGTACTGCAAAAGCTCATCTCGCACGGACATGCGAAGGACGATGTGCTTCATGCGTACAGCATCACCGAGGTCCGGCTGTTCTTGGAAAAAATCGTGTGGGAAGAGAATGCGGCGCGTGCAGATTTCATTGAGGGCGTCGCGCTTGGCGCAGCGGCGATTTTCGGTGGCTCGAAGGAATTGACGCCGATTTTAGAAGGGCTTCGCGGAAAGAGAGGACGGCATGGCAGGACATAGCGACATCATCATACGGATCAGCGGAGACAACGCACAGTTCCTGCAGAGCATCCTCGCCGCGCTCGCCGCCCTTCGGCAGCTTGATTCGGGTGCGGGCAATCTGAATGGAACGCTCAACAATCTCAACGACACGATCAACAACCTCAATCGCCGTCTCGACCAGATGGGCGGCGCAGCGAGAAACAGCCTATCGGGCGATATTTTTGGCGGTTTTTTGGGCGGCTTGGCGAAAGCGCAGCTTGCGGTGCAGGGCGTGCTCGGGGTACTCACGACCATCAAGGGCGTCGCATCTTCCATCGTCATGCCCGGCTTCGAGTTTGTCCGAGATATGGAGACGGCAAAGCTCGGTATGGCGGGCACGCTTGCGTCCATGGGGCAGATCAACGGCGAGGCGATCGACTTTAATACGGCGCTTTCTATTTCTTCTGACATGATGCAGAAGCTCAATGGGGATGCCATTCGCACGGCGGCGAGCACGAAGGATCTTGTGACGACATTTCAAGGCATCTTGGCGCCAGGTTTGGGGGCGGGGCTGAATCTTGAGCAGATTCGCGAGTTCACGACGACGGGCGTCAACGCCGCCAAGGCGATGGGACTAAACTCTACGCAGTTCGTGCAGGAGCTTCGCGATCTGCTGCAGGGCGGCATCACGGCGTCATCGTCAACGATTGCTTCGGCAATGGGCTTGACGGATGCGGATATCAAGGCGGCGAAGGATTCTGCTGAGGGATTATTCACCTTCCTTATGAAGCGCATGGAAGGCTTCAAGTATTCGGCAGAGGCATATCCTGAGACGTTCTCCGGCATGTTCAGCATGATCGAAGAATACGCGACGCAAGCCTCGGCGAAGATCATGGATGTATTCGGCCCCGAAATTAAAGTTGCCGCGCAGGAAATCGCCGAGATGTTCGGCGAGATCAATGAAACGACAGGAGAATTTGAGGTCAATCCTGCCATATTGGACTTTATCGCCGCCTTGCAGGAAGTTTATCTCTGGGTGCTTGAAATCATTGACGGCATTATCGACTTTTATACGGTCTTGGCAGAGGTCGTGCCCATAGAGGACTTGATCGGCATCCTCGAAGACCTCATTGTGACCGTCGGGCATATCCTGCGCATGGTCTGGAACATGCGTAAAGCATGGGAACTGTTTACGGATCAGCTGATGTTTACGGAGCCGATCAAGAAGGTCATCGCCCTTGTGCGTGAGCTTACAAAGGCAATCCGTGCATTTTTCGGTCAAGCCGCGGACAACTGGGAAGCCATCGCCGATAAAGCCGAAGAGAAAATCGCAGAGAGTACAGGGCACGAACTCAAGCACAGCAATCTCGCAGGAGAAACGCGAGCGAGAATCGCCGACCAAAGGGCGAAACTTGAGGCAGAAAAGGCGGAGCGTGATAAGCCGATTCCGAATGTCACCAGCAAGTATCCCAAGCGTGAAGACGCGAAGGCTGCGGAAAGGGCGCAAAAAGAGGCAGAGAGAAAGTTCTTCAAGGCGCAGGAAGACGCCTTGAAGCGGGCTCTTGCCATGATCAAGGCGAATCTATCCGAACAGCTCAAAGAAATCAAGAAGGCGATGGAAGAAATCAGCGTGCTCTTCGACCAGGGCATGATTTCGTGGCAGGAGAAGATTACGAAGGACGCGCAGGCGGAGATCGACAAGGAGCAAAAGACTGTCGATGCTCTCGTCGCTCAGATTGAGCGCATCAAGGCGACGCCCGTCCGAGATGAGGACAGGGAGAAGCAGACGCAGGAGATTGAGAAGCTGACGGCGGAGCTTGAAGATCACCGAAAAACGCTGCAAGAGTTGTCGGAAAACCAGCGCTATGCCGCCGAGTTGATCGCGGCGGCTGCGGGCAATCTCTATACCACAGCAAGCGGGGGAGCGCCGCAGACCGCCCAGAGCGGCGGACAGGCGGCAGGCATACCGCAAGGCGCTACGCCAGAAGAAGGCGCGCTCTACCTCGCCTTGCAGGAACTCAAGAGCATCGATAAGACAGGACAGCTCAACTATGAAACGCTTCTAGCCATCGCAGAACAGGAATCGAGCGGGCAGCATTGGGACGAGAATGGCAATGTCAAAGTGTCGTTTGACGGCGGTGTAGGACTGATGCAGCTCACGTCCGACGAAGCACAGGCGATGGCGGGCAATCCGTATGACCTCGTACGCAATGCGTATGGTGGCGGCAAGCTCTTCGCGGAACTTTTGAACGAGGTCAAAGGTGACGTTCATGAAGCGCTCCGCCGATATAATGGTTCGGGACCCGCTGCCGAAGCGTATGCGGATGAGGTCATGGCACGCATCGAAGGAAAGCGTGCGCGTGCGAATGAGCTGTTGTCGGCACCGCTTGTCGCTGATCCGATGGTGCGGCAGACGAGCGCATCTTCTCTGAGCACGGGGATTGGTGAGAGAGCTGCCGCTGAGGGGCGCAAGATCATAGACGATGGGCTGACGTATGCCGACCTCAAATGCACGGAGTTCGTCATCGAAAGTCTCAAACGCGCGGGGCTTGACGACACGCTCGGGCAATACGGCAAATCCATCTTAGATTACCTCGATCCTCTCGTGTCGGGCTTTGGCTCGGACGATGAAGCGGAGAAAATCGGCATCGTAGCCAAGACGAAAGCGGCGGGCATCTGGAAGGATTACGTCGAGGGCATGGAGCTTGCGGCGGGCGACGTGCTCATCTCTTTGGGGAGCGACGGCACCTTGCGTGCTCCGGGGCACGCCATGATGTATGCCGGCAACGGGCGCGTTCTGACGTCTTCGGGGCGGCACGGTCCGGGTACGCCGATTGATGAAGTCGCCTTGGAGAACGCGGGGCAGATTGTCGGCGTTGTATCACTCGCAGACATCCTGCAGCACGCTTCCGGCGGTTCAATCAGTGGCGCAGCAGGAAACGCAGGCGGCGGGGCGAACGCCTTGCCCGTCGCGCACAACAAAGCGCAGCTTGATATGAAGCGGCAAGCCGAGCAGTCACAGAAGTATCAGGAAGAAACGGCGAAAGCCTTTTTCGCTACGCAAAATAACATATCGCTCATCCAGAAAAAGCAGCTTGTGCGCGAGAGTGAGGAGAGAATCCGCAAGTACGAGTTGGAGAAGAACGAAGAAGCGGCGGTGCAGGAAAGAATCCTCCGGCAGCATCGCCTGCTCGACCTCAATATCGAGCAGGCGTCGCGCTATCTGGACGTCGGTATGCGCACGATCAAGGACAATGCGGAAGATATGGTCTACAAGATCGGTGCGCACATGTATACGCTTGCTGATGCCGCCAAACGCTATACGAGCTACATCTACGATAAGAGTGACATGGCGAACGTCCATTTCGTCGCCGACCAGCTTGACGATCTGCAAAAGCAATTCCGCGAAGCGTCCGAGCTGGGCAATACGGAGCTTGCCTTCAAAGCTAAGGAGAAAATCAAAGAAATCAAGAAAGACTTGCTCTCCATTGTCGAGAACTTCAAGAGTGCGGTCAAGGACAATGTGTCTTGGCAGACGAGCATGATTGATGCAGACTCGACTATGACAACAGGGCAGAAGGAACGCGCCAAGGCGGCGGTGGAATCGTGGGGCAGACGAGAGGAAAGAAGAGCCGAAGAAAGTATGGCAGATCGCGGTTGGGCGAGCTACCGCAAGTATTACCACGAGGTCGAAGAGCGGCTTCAAAAGGCGGCAGACGATGCCGAACGCGCACGCATCAAAGAGAGCGCGGAGATTGAAAAAGCGCGGATTCTTGCCGAAGACATCCTGCCGCACGAACGCGCGGCGGCGCTCCTGGAGCGCTTGGAGCGTCTGCCGTCCGTCTTGGAAAAGGTGCGCTCGGCGGCGAAACAGTCGCTTGAGGATGGGCTTGTCACCTTCCTGACGGACGGTGTTAATCAAGCGGAATCCTTGGAAGAAGCCTTGACCGACCTCGCGCGGACGGTGCTTCAGGCGATACAGAAAGCCTATGCCGAAAGCATCGTCGCCGACTTGATGGACAAGTGGTTCCCTGCACAGCAGACGCCCGATGGCGGCGAAAGCGTCGCCGGAGCAGACGCGCAAGTGCAGGCGATGGAAGCGAGCTATCAGCGGCTGAAGACCAGCACAGGGATTTTCCTTGGCGAGTTCTCCTCGCAGTCGCAGACGCTTCAATCAGAGCTGCAGACGCTTTGCACAGGAATCCTCACGACGCTGCAAAATACAAGCAGTCAGATTCACTCATTTTCTTCAAGTCCTCTGCACAATCCGTTCGGGCTGCCGTCCTTTAGCGAAACCGTCGCGCAAAAGCCGACGGCTGTGCAGCAGCACGCGGCAGGCGGCTATATCGAAGGTCCTGGCACAGGGACGAGCGACAGCATCTTGTCAAGGCTCTCAAACGGCGAGTTCGTCGTGAAAGCCGCCGCTGTCAAAAAGTATGGCCGCGAAACCTTGGAGCGCATCAACAACGGTACATTTGCGAACATCCATGTGCGCATACCGAAGTTCGCGGCAGGCGGCATGGTCGGCAGGTATCTCGATTCGGCGGCGAGCCGTTTCACGACGGAACTTGGCGCAAGCATCCCGATTCATCTGACGGCGAACAACTATGTCGATGGCAAGCGAATTTTCGACACCTACGGCAAGCCGTTCATCCGCAGCGAAATCGAGCGTGATACCGTGCGAAATGCGCGACTGAGAAGCGAACTGGGACGTAGGCTCAGATAGAAAATAACTCCCGGTATGAAGATTAGACTTGCGCTAAATGTCTCGTTGGGGCATAATGGAATAGGGTCTAATCTTCATAGGGGGGAGAAATATGTTCGCACAAAAGAGAATTCTGCTTTATGTAGTAGTCGGGGTCATCTTTTTAGGTGTTTGTGTGGGTGGCATGACATCGTGTCTTCTGGGAATTCATAAAACACAGAATGAAAATGCAGGTCGGCTTTATGAAGAAATAAGAAGTGCGTATGAATCTAATAATTTGCAACAGGCAGACGAAAAACTCAAAGAGTTGAAAAAGAGATATGGTGGTACAGAATATGAGCGTAGAGCAAGAGTAGATTTTAAGGATTTACCAGATAAACTAAAACATCAGCAAGAAGCGAAAGCAACAGAAGATAGACAGAAAAATGAAGAATATCAAGAAAAGCTGACTGAGTTAATAGAATCCTATAATAAAGTTCTTAGTTCTAACAATGGAAAAGCTATGTACGAAGGCTGCTCAATAAAAGGGAGAACTATCACGATTTATGTTAATGATTATTGGTCGTTGCTTTCAAAGGATTCTAAAATAGGAGCCGTCAAATCGTATATGCAACTCTGGGGCGGGATGCATGGCGCAAGAAAAATGAAGATAGATTATAATGATTGGAAGCTTTGCGTGAGACATGTAAGTTCTGAAAGGACTTTAGCAACATGGGATAGTTTGTGGGGACCTTCAATCAAAGATTGATATAAAAAGGACATCGTCATGCGGTGTCCTTTTTTGATGCGATAAAAGAGAAAAGGAGGCACATCATGCCAACACTCAACAAAACGGCGACGACGGTGAAAGAGATGCTGCAAGACATCACGGCGTTTCTCATCGACGATGCGAATTTCACGGCGGGAAATGCTTGGAAGCTCCTGCGGCCTGCGGCGGTCACAGAGGACACGACGGAAGTCATCCTCTGCGGCGTCGGCGACGGCAAGGACGAAATCTACATCGGCATGAAGATCAAAGACGCGGGCGGCGGACAGGAAAATTTCCTGCTCAACGGCTTCTGTGGCTATGACGAGCATTTGGAGTGGTTCGAGCAGCCGGGGGCGATTTATCGTGACACCTTGCCGTGCATGACATTTGCACGTGATGTGCGCATGATGTACTGGGTGACGGCGAACACGAGTCGCGTGACCATCCATGTCGAGATGTCGAACCGCTATGAAGCGGCGTATCTCGGCTTTTTTATTCCCGTAGCCGTCGAGCGTCAGTACCCATACCCGATGGCGATCGGCGGCAGCGCCTATGAAGGCGTGAAGTGGAGCGACAAAGGTACAGGGCACAGCGTCTACACGACGCCGCGTCTATTTGATGGATATTCGTCTCTATGCGTGCGCCGTCCTGACGGCGTATGGCGTTACGGCGGTAAGGAGCTGATGGTCTGGCCGACCGACATCAAACCCGTGGATACGCTGACGGTCTACAAAAAGGCGCAGGAAGAAGCGTCGATGGAAGATCATATGCTGTTCCCGATGCTTCTTTACGAAAGCGATCCTGTTGGTATTCTCGGGCAGTTTGACGGACTCTATTGGATCGGCAACCGCGCCGATCTTGCCGTAAAAGATACGGTTCTTTACAAGGACAAGCCGTATAAGATTTTCAACAACGTATTTCGTCGCGATGACGACGAATATCATGCGGTAGAGTGGGCGTGATACTATGGCGATTCGGATGAAACGAGGCACAGCGGCATCTTTCGAGGACTTGATCGCCATCGTCAGCGCGTGGGCGACGGACAGCGCCATTCATGGCGCGGACGCTTGGCAGCTCATGCGCTCGGATGCTTGGCCGCGCGGTGCGATCTTCAGGGCGCGCGGACGCAAAGAGGGCGAAGTCCTCTATCTCGGGCTGATGGCGAACCGTATCGAGAAGGGCAAGACGTATGCGGACTGGTTCATGAAGAAGGAAAATCTTGCAACGTATTTTGTCTGGCACAAAAACGGCTTGAACAAAATCGCGCCCGTCGAAGTGTCAGGTAGTACGGTAAACAAAGCGACATTTACGGAAACGCCCGATATTTTCGCCCATTCAGCGAGGGTCTTGCATTTCGGTGTGTTCAAGCAATATATTGCGGGGCTTGACTGGCACGAGCAGCCGGGCGGCATGCGCTTCGATCATATCAAGCTGCTGCCGATTCCATATAGCGTCGAAGGCGCTTCGGGGACGATCGACTTTCATCCGCCGCTTTTGCCGGGCTGCGGCTATCCTGCGTTCGGCATGAACTTCGAGGGCCCGAAGAATCTGGTTTTTGACTATTGGCTTGTCAAGGACGCGCATACGCTCTCCGTCGTCATTAACAACAACGGTGTGTGGGATCACGCCTTCTTGGGCGCGTTTTTGCCCTATGACAATGAAGAGTACGCTTTTCCTGCCGTGGTTATCGGAGGTACGTCGGGATTTGTCGAAAAGGGAATCAATGTTTGGTATTCTCCCGCGCAGCAGACGCCGACGCCCGTGCGCGGCATACAGCTCGACTATCGCCCCGAGGAGTGGAGCTGCGCGCACGGTCTTGCTCCGTTTGCCGGTGCGGCAGAGGATGTGGAAGGAACCCCTACGCAAGTAATGATCTGTCTGCCGGACGGCAGGTGGCGCGGGGCGGCGAACTATGTGCAGAGGCTTGAAGTTGTGCCGCATTTTGTTTGCTCGGGTCCCGTGCCGCTCTATCATTTTGTGCGAGAAGCGCCCAAACGGCCGCAGCATATCCCGTACCGCATACGCCCGACGGAGACCGATGTGCAGGATTTCAGCCATCTCTATGATAAAGGTGGGTCGTGGAAGTTCGAGCCGATCGAACTCTTTGCCGCAGGAAAAGAGCAGCGCGGCATCATAGGGCGCATCCCGTACATCGCGTTTCCCTCGCATCCCGTGGGCAAGGAGGGCGAAACGCGCGTCAACGGAAAGCTGCAGCTCGTCTTGCCAAACGGGTGGACGGGCAGGAGATTCCATATCAAGGGGCACGCAGGAATCGTCTACGAAGAGGATGTGGAAAAGCTCCTGGAAGAGGAGCGCAGGGATGATGCGCAGACAAAGAACCGGTATATGTTGCTGAGATTGGAGGAGTAAATATGTCGTATCAAAAATATACGGGGCTGACGGATGCCGTCGCCATTTTGCAGAAGATCAGCGAATTTGCAGCGGCGCAAGGGTGGACGGTGCTGCAAAACTGCATCGTAGATGTGCCGATTGACGGCACGGGAACTTCCGACGGCGTGAAACTCGCGCTGAAAAGCCCCGACAGCAAAGTATTCGGCGTTTTCCGCTCGGCAGGCGGCAAGAAGATTTTCCCCTCGCAGAAAAATGAGGAGAACGCGCACGGCATCGGTCTTGTCGCGTGTACAGCGCACACGAATAACCCGCCGTCGGGCTATTGGTACGATCAGCCGAACGCGCCCGTATTCGTCGCTAATCAAGAGGTGATCGGCGTAGGCATCCCGATAAAGCCGCAAGGAGAGCATACGCTGTATTGCAATTCGATCTTGGAGCCTGCGCCCATGCTCATCGTGAGCGTGGAGACGGCGGGCGTATTTCAGCACTTGGCGCTGGGCGCGTTGGAAAAGATCGGCGACTGGGACGGCGGCTTGATTTTCTCCGGCAGCCGCAACAGCTACAACATGTTTACGTCATCGGCGACTTTTGATGCTACGGCGATTGAGGCAGAGAGTGTGCCGCTTTTTTCCATGACGACATGCGCGGCTACATTTTTGCGCGCTGACATCGACGCGGCTCCTTTGCGCAGTCCGTCCGTGCTCTGGGCGAGCGCGGGCAAGAACGATGCCGCAGACATCGCCTGCGCTTACACGGGCAAGCAGATGGCTCTGCCTGTCAAGACAAAAGATGTGCTTCGAGAGGGCGGGAACGCGTACATTCCAGACTATTCGCTCCTGCAGAGCAAGGACACGACGGATACGGGATGCAACGTCAACACGCTGAACTGCATCACGATGAACATGAACCTCGTCGCCTACGCGCTTCGCGATCCGGACGGACTGCGAAACTTCTCGCCTTTGGGTTATGTGCCCGGCGTGTATTTTATCTCCATGCGAAACGTCGCGCCGGGGCAGCTCTACGAGATTAGCTACCCGAAGTCCGGGATGCTGCATCAGGTGTTCCCGTATACAAGGCGGCGCGGGCTGTACGGCATGGACGGGTTCAGCATTCAGCAGTAACAGGGCGTAGAAGAAAGGGGCGATGGCGATGCTGACATGTGCGATGCTGAAAGCTACAGGCGGCTTTTGCGGCATGAGCAGGAGCCTCGGCAGAGCGCCGCAACCGATGCCGAGCGTGCGGCTGAAGCCGTTGGGAACGCTCGGCATCGATCAAAATCGCACGATTTATGGCGATGAGGCGACCGTCAGCCTCCTGTCGTCGCTTGACATCCTGTGGGGCGCGGATGTGCCGACGGCTTGGGATATGCCCGCTGACGCCGTGTCTTGGCGGTGGAATGTGCGCACGGGGGTGCTCACGACAGTCCATGCGGACGGCAGCGAAACGACGAGAATTGCGAGAACGTGGCAGTCGCTCGCTGTGGCGGTCGATGTACTGGAAAGCCATGCTTTCGTCTATTTCTTTGATGCGGCTTCTTATGCGTCGGCGTTCCTCGTCGCTTCACGCGAGTTGAGCGCACGAGAGGCGTGGAGCATCGACCTTCTTTGGGGCGAGGCAGAAAGGTACCTGACGGAAACCTTCCATATTTTTTTCACGCGCTTGCAGGACTGGCTTTCGGCTCGTGGAGTGTCCGAGAGCGACGATCCCATTCCGAATGAACCGCACGGCAAGCTGGAAGCGCAGGAAAATCGCGCGGTGGAAGAGCTGCGCCAATGGCTGCTTGCCGAAGTGCGGCGGCTGATCGCTGACGGTGTTTATCCGCGCAGCATCCATGAGGATGCAGATGCTCTTGTCGCCGTGCCGAAAAAAGCGGTGCGCGAAGCGGTCGCACTCGTCTTTGGAAAGTACGTCTTTGCCGCGCTTCTCACGATGTCGCTTTTCATGGGCACAAAGAATCTTGGGAAGCCGTGCTATGAGCCTTGGATGCTCTGGCAGATGTTCAAGTGGATCAGCCGCCGCACGATTCTCGACCTGGAAGAGAAAATCTTTGATTTGAGCCCGAACTGGGGGTGACGAAGTGGCAGAGAAAATCAGCGCGAAGATGTCCTACTTGACGCAGATTCATACGGCATGGGACGGCAAGGAGCAGCGCATGGCACTCCGGCAGGAGCCGCGCCGCTACGTCGCTTATGACTATATCGGCTGTGCATCGTGGCAGAGCCAATACCTGCGCATGCTCGCCTACAAGAGCGGCACGCAGCTCATCGAGCTGCCGCTTTGGCACGCGGCAACGCTCTTGGAAGATCACGCCTATGAGGGGCAGACCACCATCCGAATACCGACGGAAGCAATGTGGAGCTTTCGAAACATCGGCAGCGTGGAGCTGTGGCGCGACGACAAGCGCGGCGGCGGCAAGTACGAAATCAAGTACCTTGCGGCAAATGGCGTGATGGGGCTGGAAAAGCAGCTCAAGCGAAACTACAAGCCGCATCTTGCGACGATCATTCCTGTATTCTACGGCATCTTGCAGGACGACGATTCCTTCGCCAATCTGCATGGCGACGCTGTGCAGATGACGCTCAATTTGGAGCTTTTCCGCAACCAGCGTGCGCCGGACTTTCCTGCGGCGTGGGACGAGATGCACGACGAGCCGATGGCAGGCACGTCGCGCTTTGCCTTCGGACTGCCGCCAACGTATCTTGGCGCAGAAGTGTTCCGCTTCGCGCCGCAGTGGGAAGAAGATATTTCGGCAAGCTATGCGAAGAACGCCAATCGCTTGGACTACAAGAGCGGCGTCTTTCGCTACGATCTCAAGGGCGTGAATCCTGCGGAAACGCGGGAGTTTTCCATCGCGGGGCTGTCTAAGGCGGAGATTCACAACATCGAGCGTTTTTTCATGCGCTGTAAGGGCGCCTGGAAGTCGTTTTATGCGCCGACGTGGTTCAATGATATCGACATCGAGGGACGGCAGCCGGCAGGGCAAATCTTCCTTTTGGCATCGTTTCCCTATCATTGGAAATATTATGCGAAGGCTTCAAGGCGGCGGCTCGCCGTCCTTTTTTATAAAAACGGCAGCGCCGAGATTTTGCCACTGGCGGGCTTTTCGCACAACGAAACGGGCACGCTCGGAAAAGTATATCTCGAAACGCCGCTCAAGCATGAGATTCTGCCGCAGGACGTGCGCATGATCTCTTTTTTCACGCGCTGCCGCTTTGCCGAAGATGATCTCGTCGTGGACTACGAAACGACGGGCGCGGCAACGGTGCGGCTCAGTCTAAAGGAGGTCGATGCGTAATGAGCGATAATCCGATCGCAAGGCAGGAAAGCTCCATAGCCGACGGCATGCCGATTGAGTGTTTCAAGTTCACGCATGGCGAGATGTCGTATCTCTATACGAGCGCGGCGGACGATGTGGAAATCGAAATCATTGAGGACGGCAAGAGACGTACCGAGAAGTATTTTGCCGAAGTCATATCGAGGGAAAACATTCGCCCCGGCAGTGCGGGCAGCATCGAGAGCTGTACGATCAAGGTATCGAAGGATCATGCGGTCGCAAAACTTTTTGAAGGAGCGCCGCCGGAAATCCCCGTTTCGTGCCAAGTGTACCGCCTGCACGCCGATGATTTCTCGAAGTTTATCTGCGTCCTCTCAGCGCGTATCGGCCAGGTGCATTTCACCGAATCCGAATGTGAACTGACCGCCGATCTGGATGCGTGGGTAAAAAAGGAACTGCCGTGCGGCATGAATCAATACTACTGCAATCATACGATTTTCGACCACAACTGCAAATTGCAGCGCGAAGATTGGCAGGTCAAGGCGTTCGTCGATGAGGTGGATGGGCTCAAGGTGCAGTCCTCGAAATTCGCTGAGTACCCGGACGGCTACTTCACGGGCGGCAGGATATATTACGGCGAGCATGTGCGGCAGATCACGCAGCATACGGGGAAGTTCGTTTGGATGAAGTACCCTGCCGCGCATACGCCGAGAAACGATGTCTTTGTCGTACCCGGCTGCGATTCGCTCTTTCGGACGTGCGCGATGCGCTTCAAGAACACGGTGCATTTTTCGGGTGTGCCGTATGCGCCGCCGACCGATCCCGAGAAGAATCCGACGGGCACGGGCGCGTATTGGATCGATTCGCTCGTCGTGCAGCGCGATACGAACGGCTTTGTCGGCACGATCAAGATTTGAGGTGAGAGGATGTCAGCGATCAATAAATATGTGGGCTGGGGCATATCGACGTGGCTTTTGTCGCTCCTCAACAAAGGCTCAAACAGCGCGGAGGAAGCGGGCAAGCCGGAGAATCTCAATGTGACTGCCAATCAGACGAAGATCGGCAGCCCGATCCCCGTCGTCCTCGGGCGCTGCCTTGTCAAATTTCCGATCGTTTCGTACTTCGGAGATTTTTCTTTTCGCGCCTATACAGAAACGTATGCGGCGCACGCGAATTTCAGCGCGTGGCCGCTCGTCCTGTCGCTGATCGCGCAGTACATCGGGATGCTTTGGACGGGGCACTCGAGAGGCAAAGGGCAGCAGTCGGCTGGCGGCACGGTCATAGGCGGCGCCGGCGGCGTTGTAAAAGACGTTCACTCGGAAACGCAAGGCCTGACGAAAGACGATTATATTGGTCCTTTGCTCAATTCGCTCTTTCTATGGCTCTTAAACTGGCTCATCAACGGGCGAAACCTCAAGACGACGGTGCAGAAAGGATTTAAGTATTACCTCGGCTATCAGTTCCTCATTGCGTGGTCGGGCGAGGAGATGCGGCTTCGCGCCATCTACATGGGGCAGAAGAAAGTCTGGGAAGGGGACTTGAAGCGGTCGGAGCTGAAAGGCGCGGTGCATACGCTCTCCATTGATAAACCCGAGCTTTTCGGTGGCGTGGACGAGGGCGGCGGCTTTATCGGCGATTTTGCCGTCTACTTGGGCGGCGAGGAGCAGACGCCGCATCCGTGGATGGCGAAGGAGATGCGACGCGAAAGCGTGCAGAAGGAGCTTCGCGGCCTTACGCCCGGCTATGCGCCATACGTTTCCGCTGTCGTACCGACCGCCTACATCGGCAAGCGCGCGACGATCCCCGAGACGTGGATTGAGCTACAGCACTGCCCGAACGCCTTAGGCTTAGGGCAGATCGGCGAAGATGCGAATCCGGCGGAAATCCTCTACGCGCTCATTACCAACACCGATTGGGGCGTTGCAGAAAATCCCGACGTCGTCGACCGTGAATCCCTCGTCAAAATGGGCGAAACGCTCAAGAAAGAGGGCATCGGCTTATCTGTGCAGCTTACCTCCAAAAGCAAGGCGCAGGCGCTCATTGACAAGATCTGTGAGCATATTAACGCCGTGCGCTTCTCGCATCCGGCGACGGGAAAACTCACCTTCCGTTTGATTCGGGATGATTACAAGGTGCAAGAATGCCTGCGGATCAATCCCTCGAACTGCAGCAAGGCGGACATATCCCGCCTCGACTGGTCGGAAACCATCTCGGAAGTGTCCGTGTCGTTCATCGACCGCTCCAATCAATACGAAGCCGGGACAATTCCGGCGCGGGATCCCGCCAACATCGAGATTCATCACGGTGTGCAGACGATCAAGACGTATGACTACAACTTTTTCACGACACCAGGCAATGCCAAATGGGCGGCAGAGCGTGAGCTGCATGCGCAAGGCTATCCGCTGGCAACGGTCAGCATCGAGGGAAACCGCGAGCTGGCGGATGTTCGCATCGGCGATGTCGTCGTCCTCGATTGGCCGCCGTACGCTATCCGGCACATGCTCCTGCGCGTAACGAGCGTCGATCTCGGCGACTTTCTCGATGGGAAAGTGCAGCTGGAAACCATCGAGGACGTGTTCGGGCTCTCTAAGACGGACTTTTCCTTCTCGGATTCTACGGAGTGGAAGCCCGAGGACAAGTACCCCGCAGGTGTGCAGATTATGAAGTATCTCGAACTGCCCTATGAGATCGTCCAGGATCGTGATACCTACGTCGCAGCCTTTGCCGCGCGTCCCGATGAAAAGACGGATCTATGGACGGTCTGGCGACAAGAAACGGGTAAGCCCTTTGTCAGCACATACACCATGAGCAAGTGGACGCCGACGGGACGGCTTGTCTATGACATCGAGGAGTTCAGCGACGTCGAGGACATCTTGGGCTTTGAGATCGTCAACCTCGGCGGCGTAGAGGAGCTTGAGAGTAGCACTGTCGACATTGCAGCTGCACGCAAGGGAAATCGGCTGCTTGTCATTGATGATGAGATCATGGCATACAGTACGCTCGTTGAGTTGGCAAATGGGCATTGGTATGTCAAAGGCGTACTGCGCGGCGTCTTTGACACCGTGCCGAAAAAGCATACGTCGCAGGCGCACGTCTTTTTCATCCGCAGCGGCAACTATGCACAGGTCACGACGGGCGGACCCGTCTGTGCGGCGGGGGAGACGGTCACGGAAGAATACAATATCACAACGGCAACCGTCAAGCATAAAGAGGACTTCGATCATACGAAGGTGCAGTCGCTCACGACGAAAAGGCGCTCTCTTTTACCTGTCGTGCCCGGCAGGTTTCGCATCAGCGGACACATGGTCGAAGAGCAGGTTAAGGTCAAGGAACTTGCCGGAGATGTCTGCGTATCGTTTGCGCCGCGCAACAATCGGCAGAGCTTCGGCGCCGTATCGCAGGACGACGTGCTCGAATACTGGACGAAGCAGCCGTTGGAAGCGGCAGAAGGAACCGACTACCTCGTGCGGCTTACGGTCGGCGATGAAGTCAGAGAATACGCCTTTCCCCAATCACCTGTCACGCTGGGTTGGGAGCAGCACTGTCTTGACTTTCGGAATCTCTCCGACATGGTGCGCTTAGAGCTTTTCGCAAGACGCGAGGGGCTTTTATCCTATCAAGCGCACGAGCGCACATTCCGTCGAACGATTCCCGTACTCGTCGATGTCGTCGCATCCGAAGACGAAGCGCGTGAACGGTTGCAAGCGTGGGGCATCGTCGATCGCATTGTCATCCCCGACGGCGCGATGGCGACATCGAAACAAGTCATGTATAAAGACTTGCCGCTCTTTGCACTCGGTGAAGAAGCGCCGCCGACAGAAGATGACGCGATCTTTGGGCACAATGGTAAAAGCTATCGGCTTACGGGCGAGATTCTCTGCGTGAGCGGCAAAGCGAAACTTGCAGCCTATACGATGAAAAAAGGCTACACTTTCAATTCGTACTATGTACCCGCGGCGGCAGGAGGACAGGTGCAGAGCTACGCATGGGACGGTGAAACAGTCAAAGAGAGGAGGGGGATGCCATGACGACGACAGCGAAACTTGAAATCCCGCTGATTGACGGAGCCAAGCCGCTTCTGACACGGCAGTTCAACGATGCGCTCCAAGCGATTGACCAAAACGCCCTACCAAAGAAACATGCAGAAAGTCGGGCGCATTTCGAACTTTGGCAGACGGGGAAAGCGTACAAGAAGAAAGACGTCGTGCGAACATCGGCGTGCCCAAGCTGGGGATTTTGGATCTGCGAGAAGGCGGGCACGTCCGCAGGCGTCGAGCCGATTGGTTACGGCGAGGGCGATACCTTTGCGGACGGCACAGCCTCTTGGGTCCTGAAACGCTTCGGCACAGGCGAAGGCGGCGGCAGCAGCGCGGAGCATGCTGTCGTTTTCAAAGGCAGCGACATCAGCGTAGTCTATCCGTACCAAGGCGTGATTCAGTCCGTCACCGTACTCATGGCGGAGCCTGTCGCCGCTGAAATCGTCCTGCCGCTCGCAAAGATGGATGCCGCTTCTTTTGCCGCAGGCGCGGGAGTCTGGGAGCCGATCGGCGGCAGAATCGCCTTGCCGGCAATGACGCGGTACAAGACGTTTACGCCCTTGGTGCAGAACATCGCCGTCAAAGAAGGCGACGTGCTGCGCATGGGACTTATGGAAAATGACGACGGTTTATCCGTGACCATCAAGATCAAGTAGGAGGTCGAAAACATCATGGCACAAGAGTATATTTTTTCCAAAGGAACGTGCAGGAAGAAGGAAATTTACCAACTCATTCTCGACAAGCTGAAGGAGAAGGGGTGGCAGGACATATCGTCCAAGCCGGAAACCGACTTTGTCGTACTCCACTCGAAGGGCGTGACAGGAGATCGCGATCTGATTTTGAACCTGCGCGATAGAACCCACAATAACCCAAGCGAAGCATATTCCGTGGTCACAACGGATTACAGCACGATGTCGTATCGCTTGCAGCCGTCCTATACACCGGGAGGAAGCGGGGAGGCGGGAACCTTTGCAAAACCTGCACGGGCGTGGCAGCCTTTGTATATTTACGGTACGGGGCAAACATTGAGTATGGAGACAATCCTCGATTATTATGTCTATGCGGATGCCGGAAAGATCATCCTTTCACTCGAATATCCGAAGTCGAACTCCATACAGGGTCCCGTTGTATTCTACCTCGGCGAGCCGGATACTCGTTTCTTGAAGGAATCTCAATCCAGGGGTGTCTTGTACGCTTCTTCTGCGAATCAGACGGGTGTCAGTATCTCGGATTGCCCGGATGCTCTGGGAACGAAGGATGAAGCCTATGCGCTCTATACCTACTCCCTATTGCCTGTGATCGATCCGAATCTCGAAAAGAAGTACATGGTGTCTCCTATATATTATGGCTCCAATGAGGAGGGCTTTCGGGGCAAATTGGATGGGATCAAGACGGTAAAATACATGACGAATCCAGTGCCGAATCTTTTGCACGGCGATACACTGGTCACGGAGCATGCGAAGTATCACTGCGTTATCCCCGCGAATCCCGCTACAGGCACGTTCACGGGCGGTGCTGTACTGCTGCGAATCGAGTGATGCCATGGAGTACTTGGCAGAAACGATAGAACCATTAGAGACAGGGCAGCGAGAAAAGCGAGACGCCCCGGCGGTGGAGGTCGAGCCGCTTGAGATTGGCGTACGCGCCGTGAGGGACGCCCCGGCGGTGGAGGTCGAGCCGCTTGAGATCGGCGTACGCGCCGCGAGGGACGCCCCGGCGGTGGAGATCGAGGATAATTTTTTGGTTTGGAAGATGAAGAAACGCAAGAACAATAGGCAGGCGTTTATCCTGTGAAGCTGCTTTTGGGCGGCTTTTTGCGTTTGGAGGAGGCGAGGCTTATGCAGGATGTATGGGACGGCTTGCTGCGGGCTATGCAGGAGCTTTGGAATTGGCTGCTCGGCTGTGTGCCGACTAACACGGAGGTGGCAACGGGGTCTATGACAGCGGTTATCGGAGGACTGGCGGCATATCTTTGCGGCTGGGATAAGCCGTTGGAAGCGCTCTTGGTGCTCATGGGTCTTGACTATGTGTCTGGCCTGATCGCGGCACAAATCAATCCGGAGCTTATGGGTCCGAGCAGCAAGAGGGGATTCAAGGGGATCTGCAAAAAGGTACTAGTCCTCGCCATCGTTGCCATGGCACATGCGATGTCCAATCTCATGGGCGGCGATGCTGCGCGATCTCTGGTGATATGGTTTTTCATCGGCAACGAGGGCTTGAGCATCGTTGAAAATGCCGCAAATGCAGGTGTGCCCATCCCTAAAAAGCTGAGAGATACGCTCGAACAGCTGCAGCTTGAAAAAAGCGAACGATCCGGCGAGAAGGGAGGACGAGTGAAATGAAACGCGAGGAGTGGCAGGAGCTTTGGACCAGCTATTATGCGTTTCTCGCCATCGCGACACGCGTAGGGTTTTACAGCGACGAGATCAAGCGGATGGAGCGCTCCCTTTGGGAGTGCCGCCCGCAATAACAGAAAGGATGATTGAAATGAAAGTATTTTTGAATCCCGGCCATGCGCCGGACGGCAACCCTGATCCTGGAGCCTGCGGCTGCGGTCTCCGGGAGTGCGACGTGGCAAAGAGCGTCGCCGACCTCGTGGAGCATTACCTTGTAAATGCAGGCATCGAGGTCGTCGGCAATCTGCAGGATGACAGCCTCTATGCGATTACAAGCGCAGCCAACGGGAGCGATGCGGATGTTTTTGTGTCGATTCACTGCAACGCCTTTAACGGCAACGCGCATGGCACGGAGACCTGTGTTTATCCCGGCAGCACGCGCAGCGGTCAGCTCGGCAACTGCATCCAGAGTCAGATCGTGGACAGTCTTGACACTACAGATCGCGGACTCAAGGATCGCCCTGGACTCTATGTCCTCAAGCACACCGACATGCCCGCCGTGCTCGTCGAGCTGGCCTTTATCGACAACGAAGATGATGCCGCGCTGCTGCGCGACAATCAGGACGACTTCGCGCGTGCCATCGCGCGAGGCGTGACGGACTACGAGCAGCTGATTTGACGGATGCCGCCCAAGGGAGGGATAAGATGCAAAAGATAATCGACTGGATCATAGAGCATCAGACGCTAC